>JAHBWY010000003.1:300000-495533 GCA_019636735.1 Phycisphaeraceae bacterium | reverse complement strand
GGTTCAAGTCCCTTCGCCCGCTTTTCACCGGCACCGCAGAAAACAGCGTGTTTCCCGAGGTGATTCGCGGGTTCCGTGCGATTCATCGCCGGCGCCGCGCCATCGCCGAGCGTTGCCGGAATTCGCCATTGTTCGCCGAGTTGGTGGGGCGCTTCGTGGGGCGCGCGCCCCGATCGCCCCTTCACGGTTGTGGACCCAGATCCGTCCGTTGTTCCGGTTGCAGCCCGTGACACCACGGCCACCGACGGGAGGGACGCCAGCGCCCCAGCGGCATCATGGAGCCCGAGTGCGGTGTAGTGGGCAAGCGTCGTTCGGTAGTCCGTGTGACGCATCAGCACACGCGCCACCTGGGGAGCGACACCAGCACGAGCGAGCCGAGTCCCGAGCGTCGTCCTCAACGCATGCAGATCTGCCACACGGCCCTCCGCGTCTCGCGGTGGTATCCGTGCGGCCTCGAAGTCGTCCCGTCGCTCACGGTCGCTCACCGCTCGTGGGAACACGCGAGCCGTGGCGAGCGCAGCCGGTGCAAGCAGTGGACGCATCGACCGCAACTCATCGGCAAGCTCAGGATGGAGCGGCAGCTGGTCATCACGGCCGGACTTGCCGCCGCGGATCATGAGCGTGGCCTCGTCGAAGTCAATGTCCCGCCACTTGAGCCGCAGCAGATCACCACGCCTGAGCCCGGCATGCAGCGCCGCGAGGTACCAGGCGAGACGGCCGCGCGATCGTGCGACGGCCAGGAGCCGCGCCAACTCATCATCGGAGAGCGCTCTCCGCTCCCGTCTCCGATCCATCGACTCCTTGAACGCCTGGACATCGCCAGGGCGCCAATCGCTCGCAGCACGCCCGCGGCGTCGACACCAGGAGGCGAAGGCTCGAACGGTTTGCCGCATGGCGTTGCAGGTCCGCGCAGACAGCCGGGAGTCCCCGACCGCCTCGGCTCGCGGAGACCGGCGCCGCCTCGGTGCCGGCGTCTCGACATCCCGAACACCACGCGCGCGCACGAGCGTCTTCACCAGATCGAGGGCTTCCAGGTGAGCTCTTCCATTCGCGGGCAGGGCGCCGGATTGCATCGACCGCATGGCCGAAGCGACCGCCTCGGCCGTCAGGTCCACAAGTTTCGGAGACCGGCGCCTTGGATCAGTGAGTGCCGCGATCACGCGGCACAAGTGGCCGCGCTTGAGTGCGATCGTCCCGGCGGATTGAGTCGATGAGCACTCCGTCAGGTAGTCGGCAACATGATCGGCAAGGGCCTTCCTGGCCGGTTCCGATCGTGAGCTCTCGCCAGGGATCGCCACCGGCGCACCGAGCTTGCGAAGCCGCTCCGCCTCGAGTCGCTCACGCAGAAGGTGCTCAGCCTTCGCCCGGTCGGTCGTCCGCATCGACACCTCACGGCGCTGGCCTCGGTGATCCGTGAATCGAGCAAGCCACACACTGCGGCCAGGACGCTTCACGAGCGAACCGGTGCCGCGGTGGCGCAGCCCTTCGGCCTTCTTGTTCACGCTGTCTTCTGACATCCCACTTGTCCCACTGCGGCGCTGACGGTACCGTCGCCGCCGGCGGGCCGCAAGATCGCCGGCACTGACGCGGGGGCCCCTCGCGCACGACCTCTGATCCTCGCGATCGACTCCGCCAGAGCAAGGCTGTCAGGGTGAGCCTTCATCGTGGGGCCGTTGGTGCTGGTGATCGCGGCCGGCGGAGCGGAGCCCCCGCGAAGCTCCGATCCGCCGGCGTGCGATCGTCCACGGGCGGGGGGTTGGGGGGGGTCTGATCTCTTCTTCTGATCTCTTCTTCTGATTGGCGGACAAGCGTGGCCGGTGTCGGTGACAAGGTTGTCCACTGTCGGTGACAAGGCTGGCCGCTGTCGGGCCCGCCCATCAGCGGCCAGCCTTGTCCGGTGTTCCAGTTCTGCCCTTGTCATCGGGGCCGCCGGGTTTGCATTCACGAGAAACCTCCCAGGCCGCCCAGGCGCTTGGCGGAGCACCTCGAACAAGAAGCCGCCCAGTTCCAAGTCCTTGAACGCACGCCGAACGGTGCGTGTGCTGATCCGCAGGTCCTTGGCGATCGTCTCGTGCGACACCCACACGCACAGATGCCGCCGGTGTTCTGGGTTGCTTTGGCGCATCATGATCAGGTAGATCGCGACACGCCAGGTCGCCGCCGGCCAGGGGTCTGTCCTTTCCGACACGATCAGCCACCTGGGCACCATCGCGAAGCGTCGGTCGTCCTTGTCGTCCGGGTCGGTGCGGCTCATCGTCGAGCACCACCGCGGCTCCGCGCGATGAAGTCCGCCAGGTCCTTCGGGTCGAACAACACGCGACGCCCAACATGGACACATGCGAGCTGGCGGTTCTTCGTGAGCCAATAGAGCGTCGTCCTCCCGATCCCGAGTGCAGCAGCTGCCGCCTTCGCGTTGATGAGCTGCGGCAGAGGCGCCTCGATCGACTTCGGCTCAATCATGGCGAGCATCCATCCGGTCCCTGCCGTGTCCCGCAGCAAGCTCGCGTGCCACCTTCGACGCGCGCCATGCAGTGGCGAACCGTCGCCAGCTGGTCAGTTGCCGCGAGCCGGTCGACGCTTGCACGAGCCCCGCCCGAACGAGCTTCAGCCGCGCGTCCTTCACGCTCGAGAATCGCCCGCCTACCAGGCCGTGCAACTGTTCGTCCGTTGCTCCCCAAGGCGCAAGCTCGAGCAGAACGGCCATGATGCGGCCCCTCAGCACACCGCTTGGCGGAAGGCGCCTAGCGGGTGCCATCGGCGCCTCCGATCAGGTGCGCTCCGGTCGATGCGATCCAAACCGTGGCCTTGCATCCCGAACTTGTCGGCCTGGTTCGGCCGCTCGATCGCACCTGGCCGAGCTTGGCCAACTCGCCCCTGCGTGGTGAGACAGTTTGCACTCGGAGCCCGAGCACGCCGGATAGCTCTTCGTCCGTTGCTCCGTGGGCGCCGCGAGCGATCAACTCAGCCAGTATGCGGGAACGGTCCGTGCCCGAGTGTGCGTGTGCTCGGGTCGCCGCAGCGTGGGAAGTGGCGGGCGCGTTCCGCCGCGTCGGCGCGAAGAGCGGCGCCGTGGGCTCGTGCTCAGGTCGCATCGTGGCCACTCCCATTCTGGTTGCATCGCCGCGCGTCGATCGCCGCCAACTCGTGCCGCACCTGGGCAATCGCATCCTCGGCATAGAGCCGAATCGCGCCAGCCCTGGCCTTGGGCCGAACATGGCGCCGCGTGGTGAGCACATAGAGAACGCGATGGAGCGGAGCGCGAAGCTCGCGGGCAATCACGCCAGGGGTCACAAGTCGGGGTTCGGTTGCAGCGCTCAAGGTGTTGGTCCTCACTAATGAGCACGGCGCGCATGCGCGCCGATGGAGCCCCCCTCAAGATCGGCCGAAAGCCACTGTTTCAGCGGCGCCGGCGCTCATGCGCGCGTGTTTCCCGAAGTCGGCTGCCGAGCGCAGCGCGCAGGGCGCTGCCATTTGCTGAATCACTTGCGCTTGACGAGCGACGCCAGGCCTTTCGGAGGATCGCCCGGCAGGCGCTCACTGGCCACGGCTCGCCAGTCGGTCGCATCCTCGCGTTCCGCTGCGCCGTCGGTGAGAGACCGAAGAACAGTGGCGCGCTGGGGTTCAGCGCGGCGCCGCGAGGCTCCGCGGGGTCCAAGATCCCGCCAAGCGCGAAGCTGGCTCACCATGCCTTCAGCACAACCGATTGCATCCGCCCACGCGCGGCAGGTGCGGCGCCGGAACTCGGGATCAGCGCGCAGCAGGTAAGCCGCGCGCTTCTCGGCCTCGGCCTTGCCCATTCGTGGCCTCAAACGCGGCGCCGTCACGACATCATGGCGCCCGCGTCGATGCCCCTCCGCCATCGTGTCGGCCCGCTCGGCGAGATAGGCAGCGAGCCGTGCATGCTCACGAATCCGCGCGGCGTCTCGAGCGGCACGCTCGGCGTCCGTCCCGCGTTCAATACCGCGCACTTCGTCCCGTGCGTGCTCAGCCCACGCCGCGACTTGCTCACCGATCGGCCGGGAATCAAAGCTCATGGCGCTGGCCAAGTGCGGAAGGATCGACGGGGCGCCGTGGCCGAACTTCACAAGCCCGCGGACCAAGCGAAGAAGGTCCGGCGCCGCGCCGCGAGTGCGAACGACTTCCCAGGCGACTTCCGCCAACTGTCTGAGGCACAGCCTCAAGCCGTCGAAGTTGATCGGCTCGAGCAACTCAAGGCGTCGCGCCGTGTCGCTCAACACTCGATCCCAGGAGCGCAGGGCCGACGCGCGGCGCTGCCATTCCGCAGCCTTCACGGGCGCCGCCTCGCTGCGCAGGTGTCCGCCGCGCCGCTCGCTCTTCGGTTGCCCCGTTCGTAGCCGTCGGGCTCGGATTGTCGCTTCCAAGGGGTTCCCACTTTCCGAGCCCCAGCATCCCGCGCTCGGGAGTGGGGCCCGAACGCGGGAGGCTGGTGAAGCGCTCCGGCCGGAGCGCAAGCTCAAGGGTCAAGATAGACCGAGCCCTGCCCCGCCGCAAGAGGCACCGGCGCTTCGCCGCCCATGATGCCAGGGCCAGCCCCGACGGCATAGCAAATGCTTGGCCAAAGTCGCAGCAATGGCTTGACAGCCGACCCGCCGCCCGCCATGATTCCGGCTATGAGCAGCAAGAACACCATCCGGTACGGTCTCTCCCGCAGCGACTACGAAGAGCTGTTCCTCCGCACGACTCCCATCGTTGGTGGAGCCGGGGCGAAGGTCTCCCGACATCGTCGCGCCCGGGAAGACGCGAAGATCGCCGCGTCCTACCCGAAGTCGTCGGGTGCCGTCATCAGCGAGCTTCGGGCACGCGGCTATGACGGTTCGAACAGCACACTGCGAGCGGCCATCAACGCCGGGATCGTCTCAGACGACCGAGACGAAGACACGGCCCAGCGCCGCTGGAGCGCTGAGCAGATTGACGCGATCGCCAACTGGTGCGAGCAGGAGGGGCGATGGACGCCCGGTGCAACTGCACGGATGTTCCACGGGATCGACGGAGCGCAGGAGATTCGCGCTCAGCGTGCGGCGCTCAGTGAACATCCAGAGGCGCAGGGCGACCCGGCGAACCTTGTCATGGAACTGGTGCCCGGCGCTGTGTCGCTCGGCGTTCCAACGCTCGTGCGCTACCGTCCGCTCTCCGCGGCCGAGCAGCGCCAGCGGCTTGAACGCATCGGCGCGGCCGTCGGTGCCCCTGTGGTCTTCTCGAAGGGGAAGCGTTGACCGCCTCCGCCCCCAACAAGGCCACCGCGCCGCTGATCCTCTCCGGTGGCGGAGTTGAGCTCACCGCAGCGGCCGCCGACAAGCTCCCCCGTCTCGCCATTGTCGCCTACAACGGCGGCATCATGAGCGTGTCCGGCTGGGGGCCGGTCGCGATCGACCTGGCGGGACTCGACATCAAGGGCCAGATCCCGATTCTCGCGGATCATCGCGTCGAAGTCGCAAGCGTCGTTGGGCACGGCGAGGCCATCGTGAGGTCTTCACGGCTCATCATCGAAGGCGTGGTCTCCGGTGCCGGAGACGCGGCCGCGCAGGTCGTCGCGATGAGCAAGGGCGGTTTCGAGTTTCAGGCATCGGTTGGCGTCAGGCCCACCGACTACATGACCGTCCGCGCAGGCGAGTCCGTGACCGTGAACGGTCGCGTGCTCAAGTCGGCCGAGAGCTTCACACTCGTGAAGGCTGGCCGGTTGAAGGAAGTCACTGTCACACCACTCGGCGCCGACGAAGGTACATCGGTCGCCATTGCAGCACGAAGGAACCACACCATGCCAGACAGCAACACTCCCACGATCACCGCCGGCGAACCGGTGGACGCCAACGCCATCCTCGCCAGCGAGCGAGCGCGGCTCCGAGAGATTGACAGCCTTTGCGGCATTGGAGGTATGTCTCATGCCGAGTCGCAGCGCATCGGGCAGCTGAGGGCCCAGGCCATTGAGGGGTCTCTCTCGATCGACGCACTCAGGGACCAGGTGCTCGCGATGCTCCGGGCGGCACGAGCCAGCAATGCGCCGCAGCCAATGAGCGGAGCACCTTCGGGCTTCGATCGCATCGGCAGCAATGGGGAGCTCATCCAGGCTTCGCTTCTCTGCCGCATGGGATTGGAGAAGGTGGCCGAGAAGACGCTCGGGCCGACCGTGACGCAACGCGCCGACGAGCTTCGGGCCACGCACCTTCTCGACCTGTGCCGCGTGGCGCTCCAAGCGGACAACAAGCCCGTGCCGCACGGACGCGAAGAGATGGTCAAGGCCGCATTCTCGACCGTCACCTTGCCCACCGCCCTGGGCGAAGTCGCACGGAAGGTCCTGCTGGACGCCTACAACGATGCGCCCGCAACCTGGCGAGCCTTCGCCGCGGTGCGTGGCGTCTCCGACTTCCGCGAGACGAAGGCGCTTCGGCCGAGCTTCGGCGGCACGCTTGACCAGGTGGCGCCGGCTGGCGAGTTGAAGCACACCACGGTGACGGAGTTCACCGCGGGCTTCAAGGTCGACACCTTCGGCAAGATCCTGCGGATCGACCGCCGCGACTTCATCAACGATGATGCCGGCGTCTTCCAGGAAGCGGCTCGTGCGTTCGGCAGCATGGCCATGCGCTCGGTCAATGACCTGGTGTACGGCGTCATTCTGGCCAATGCCAGCAGCTTCTTCGGTTCAGGCAACGGCAACTACATCAACGGCGCCGACTCGGCACTTGGCATCGACTCGCTCGCCGCCGCAATCAATGCGATGCGCGTTCAGCGGGACAGCGCTGGCAATGACCTGGACATCACGCCCGCCGCCTTGGTCGTCCCGCCGCAGCTTGAGACCACCGCGAAGGAAGTGCTTGAGAGCGAGTTCATCCAGCACACCTTCGAGACGATGGAAGACGCACGGCTCCCGACCGGGAACGCCGTGCGGAACGCCGTGAAGCTCATCGTGGAGCCGCGACTCAACAACACGGTGAAGTTCGGATCGGGCGCGAGCGCCAAGCACTGGTATCTCTTCGCCGGCCCGCAGGCGTCGCCCGTGATTGCCGCCTTCCTCAACGGCCAGCAGGTGCCGAAGATCGAGTTCTTCGATCTCATGGGCGACATCAACACGCTTTCGCTCGGGTGGCGCGTCTACATGGACTACGGCGCCGTCCTGGGCGACCCGAAGGCCGCCGTGCGGTCCAAGGGCGAGGCGTAATCGAGACTCCTCGACTCCCGCCGTGCCTCGCATCACGGTGGGTCGTCACGGGCCCCGGTGGACGCATCACGCCGCCGGGGCCCTCTTCATTGTTCCATGTCGGCTCCGCGGCGCGCTGTGTGTGCGTCGCGGGGCTTTCGCTTCCGCACGCTGGTGTAGAGCCGCTTTGTGCGCGCGATGCGATAGCCGAGTCGATCGGATTCCCCGTCGAAGGCGGGACCCGCATTGCTGCGGTCTTGTGGTCGTCCGAATTGAACCGTTGGGGAGTGCAGTTTGAGGCGGACATCACCATGAATCCAACAGCGGCGGCGCGTGCTGCGCGATGGCTGAGCATGGTGGTCGCGTGGCTTGAAGTGCACGAGTTCGATCCGCCAATGTGGGCGCCGATCGCCACAAGCGAGGCGTCGGCATGAGCCAGCGCAGCAAGTGCCGAGTGGTGCGTACTGCGCAGCGCTCAGGCGGCTACAAGCGCTGCGCCAGCGCTGCGCGTGTTTTCATGTCCAGACAGAGCCAGACAAATCCAGACGCGCCGACGGTTCGCAGAGCGTGCCCACTGGTAGCGCAAGAGAGCCGATCGCGTCCAAGTCGCATGCCGCTTGAAAGGCGGCTCGCGGTCAAGTCGCGCGAGCGCGACGAAGGCGGCAGGCGCGAAGCTGGCGGACCACGCGGAAGGCGGCTGCCCGTGGACGAAGCCGCATCACTCGCGCTTGGGTCCTTCCGAGCCGGCTTCCGAAGCCGATACCTCGCGGAACAGTCGGGGTTCCAGACACACTTTGCCGGCCGGGCCGGGTCTGGGGCGATCACTGGCACCGCAGCCGGTGGATCATGCGGCATCCTCCGTGCAGAGTTTGAGCGCGGGCAGCTGCACCTTCGGAGGATGGCCGATTCCCCATCCATCCTCCCAGGCCGTCCGGCGCCGCTCCCTGAGCTCCTGGCGGCGTTCCACCAGCTCGAGGCAGAGCGTGGCGAGCTTGCGCAGGTGATCGTCCTCGGTGACTTCGAGCTGCAGCCTCACCCCGAAGCACTCGAGCACGATGACATCCGCCTCCCAGTCCGGTCCTAAGGTGCCGCCTCCGACCTCCACTTCGGCGGTGCCCGCGAACTCGAGCCACATATCTGCGGATGGCCAGCTGCGGGCCTCGGGCTCTGCCGGTTCCTTGTCGACCGGCTCCGGTCGTTGTGGTTGTGCGAGTCGCCGCTCGTGTCCGTCGCCGGTGATCGTCACTTCGCTCATGGCTCATTTCCCACTTGGGGCAGTGTGCGAGACCGAGCGCGGCGCCCCTGGCCGCGCTTCGGGTTGTGGTGATTCAGGAATCGATGCCAGGGCAGCGGCAAGCAGGGCACCGCGCACCGCTGCCGGCAGCTGCGGCCACACCGATACAATCAGGTCCAAGCCATCCACGGAGCCCGGGCCAGCAGACTCGGCGATCGGAGGGGGCCCGCCCTCGGGGCCCTCGCCGGCCGGGCCATCGGGGGCTTTGTGGGGCGCTTCGTGGGGCGCTCCCGGACAATCAGCGGTTTCCCCGGGGGAATCGGTGCGCATCGCGCAGCCTTCCAAGCTGAATGTCGAGGGTTCAAGTCCCTTCGCCCGCTTTCGAGAGGCGCCGATCGGCAGCGCCTTCGACTCGTCGGGTGGGGAGTGAAACACGCGTGTCAAGCCGCTGGCGTCGAGGGTGCAGGGTGCGATCGAGCCCTGCGTGACTCGACCGCACCGCCGCACGACACTTGAACTCAGGGGCCGATCTTCCGGATCAGCACGAATCCGTCGCCGGTGACGCCCACCGGGCTGCCGACGCGGATGTAGTACGGCGTGTTGACCGCACCATTCCACTGCACGGTGCTCGTGAGATTCGCACAGAAGGGCGTGTTGTTGGCACAGCCTCGGAGCGTCATCGTGGTGCAGTCGGCATCGATCGGTTCATAGACACCCAGGATGGTGTCGAACTTGGCGAGGTTGCAGGTCGACACCTCCCATACGCCGCCCGACGGCGGAATGAAGAGATACCAGACATCGAACTGGAACTCCGCTGCCGGCTCGCCGGTGCAGGTCACGAACGGGCTCGGCAGCGCGCTGGTCGTGGCGGCGAAGGTCGTGAACGGGTTCACGCCCACTTCCATCAGGAGCGCGCCCGAGCACTCATCGTTGACCGGCGGCTCCGGCTGGAAGATGCAGAGCGTGAATGCGGCGATCGCGCAGTTGAAGTCCCATTGCACCGAGCAGCAGGAAGGGTCGATCGCACAGATGGCCTCGCAGCAGAAGACATCGTTGCAATAGGGGGTGAAGCTCGGGAAGAAGCAGCTTCCTCCCGTGCCGCACGCTTGCGGCGTGACGCAGGTCGGGCAGTTGACGAGGGCCTCCGTCGCGCAGCTCGTATCCCAACTCACCTGGCAGCAGAAGGGATCGATGGCGCAGACGATCTCGCAGCAGGTCTTGTTCAGACAGAAGGGTGTGCTGTGCGGCGTGCAGCAGTCGCCGGCCAGCGCACTGCCGCACTGCGGCTGCGGGCATGGCTCGAAGCAGGGGCCCGGGACAACCTGTCCGCCCCTGAGCAGGATCTGGGCGTAGCTGTTGGCGCGCTCGGCGCAGTTGGCGTCCCACTGCACATTGCAGCAGAAGGCATCGCCCGGATAGACCGTTCCATTGTCGTCGGTCCATCCGAGGCAGACCGCGTCGCAGCACTTCTGGTTGTTGCAGCGAGGTCCGGGGTGCGGCGTGCAGCAGCTTCCGGCGCAGGTGTCGCCGCAATCGGGATTGCACTGCTTGCACTGGGCAAGCGTCTTCGCAGTGTTCACGCAGAGCTCATCCCACTCCTCCTGGCAGCAGGTGGGGTCGATCGCACAGACCGCGAAGCAGCAGCCGCCGTTCTCGCAGGCCGGTCCCGCGTGCGGCTCGCAGCAGGAACCCGCGGATGCGGAGTTGCACTTCGGACGACTCTTGGTGCAGCCGGGAAGCGTGCGGGCGAGCTTGGCGCAGGAGCTGTCCCACTCCTCCTGGCAGCAGGTGGGATCGACCTCGCACACCACCTTGCAGCAGGAGGCGATGCTGCACCCGGCGCTGTTGTTCGCCGCAAAGCAGTTGCCGCTGAAGGATTGGCCGCACGCTCCCACGCAACGCACCGCCGCAATCTGGACGCAGAGCGTGTCCCACTTGTCCGAGCAGCAGAAGGGATCGGCCGCACAGACGGCTTCGCAGCAATGGGAGTCATTGCAGTAGGGCTCGGGGTGCACCACCAGGCAGCTCTTGTTGCAGGGATCGCCGCAGAGACCGTTGCCGCAGCAGAGGTCGCGCGCGAGCGAGGCGCAGAGCGCATCCCACTGGACCAGGCAGCAGTTCTCTTCAACCGAGCAGACCGCGGAGCAGCAGCTTCGGTTGTTGCAGCCGGGCGAACTCTTGGGAGCGAAGCAGCCGCCTTCGCAGGGGCAGTTCCACACCTTCTTCGGGATGCAGACGCTCCGCTGGAGGTCGACGCAGGAGGCGTCCCACTCGGTGATGCAGCAACTCGGGTCGAAGTCGCAGACGGCATTGCAGCACGCCGGGTCGTCGCAGCCGGGGAAGCGGCTCGCGAGGTTGCATGGACCGGATCCGGGGCACGCCTGCTGATCGATGCAGACGGCGAGGGCGATGTTCGCGCACGCCTGGTCCCAGCGGATGGTGCAGCAGGGCGGCGAATAGGAGCAGACCGCCGCCGCGCACGCCCGATCGGCGCAGGCCGCACAGCGGATTGGGCACTGCGGGCCCGACTCGCAGCAGTGGGAGATGAAGCAGCTCCAGTAGCCCGACGCATTGCTCGGCAGCTTGCAGAAGGTCTCCGCCTCAAACGCGCAGATCGCGTCCCACTCGACCTCGCAGCAGTAGCTGTCCACCGAACTGCAGATGAGGCTGCAGCACTGCGTGTCGATGCACCCTCGGCCGGGCGAGGCCATGAAGCAACTCCGCTTGGCTCGATTCGACGGCACGCACGCGTCGATCGGATTGCCGCAGACGGTCAGGGCAAGATTCGAGCAGGCGCCATCCCAAGCGATGGCGCAGCAGAATGGATCGACGGTGCAGACCGCGTTGCAACAGATCGGATCGGCACAGCCGGGTGAGCCGCTGCTGCTGTAGCAACTGCCGGAGTCGGGGTTGCCGCAATTGCTGCAGACATTGAACGCGGTCTCGACACAGATCGCATCCCACGCCACGGTGCAGCATTGCGGTTCGAATGTGCAGACGATCGAGCAGCAACTCGGCGGCGAGTCGCAGCCGGGCGTCGAGTGTGTCGTGGTGCAACTTCCCGTCCCGGGAACACAGGCACCGTTGGTTCCGCACTGCGACTTGGCGAAGTTGGCGCAGAGCGTGTCCCACTGGACCAGGCAGCAGAAGGAATCCCACTCACACACGAGCTGGCAGCAGAGGGTGTTGTTGCATCCCGTGCGAACATGGGCCTGGAAGCACCCGGCGGTCGATGTTCCGCAGGGGCAGTTCAGAGTCGGACAGGTGAGCGTGGCGAGCGACACGCAGATCGTGTCCCAGGACCCGCTGCAGCAGAAGGGATCAAAGCCGCACACCGTCTCGCAGCAATCCTTGTTGTTGCAGAAGGGGGTCGCCTTCTTCACACAGCAGCTTCCGGCGAGCAGCGATCCACAGAGGAGACAGACCTGGTCAGCTCGCTCCACACACTGCTGATCCCAGCTCACCTGGCAGCAGAAAGGATCGATCTGGCAGACCTTCTGGCAGCACTCCTTGTCGGCGCACGCGGGGGCGAAGGAGAGTTCGTTGCAGGGCCAGAGCTTCGAATCGCCGCACGAGGCGCAGAGGGTGCGGGCAAGCGCCACGCAGAAGACATCCCAACTGGCGGCGGGGTCACAGCAGCTTGGATCGTTGGCGCAGACCTTCGCGCAGCAGACTGGATCGTCGCAGTAGGGCGTGTTGTTGGGCAGGAAGCAGTTGGAGGTCAACGGGCTGCCGCAACCGAGGCAGAGCACGCGAGCGATCGCGACGCAAGTCGAGTCCCACTCGACGACGCAGCAGGGCGGAGCGACGGCACAGACGGCGGCGCAGCAGAAGTCGTCGTCGCAGCCGGGTTCCGAGCTCACCGAGAAGCAGCTCTGCTGGAAGGGCGCGTTCCCGCAGGCACCGCAGATCTGGAGCGCGAGCGTCACGCAGACGCCATCCCATCCGACCGTGCAGCAGATCGAGTCAACCGCGCAGACGGCCGCGCAGCAGGCAGGATCGTTGCAGCCGGGGGTTGGATGAACGGCCAGGCAAGGCGCCTGCGTGACACCGCAGAAGTCGGCGGGACCGCAGGTGTGGAAGTTCTGCACCAGGAAGTCGTCGGCTGGTGTGCCTGCGGCGCCGTCGTTGTTCACATCGCGGCAGGCGAACCCTCGGACACAGGCGTAGAGCGCCAGGTCGACCGAGTTCACCACGCCATCGAGGTTCAGGTCACCGACGCAGCTCGAGCAGCCGTAGCTCGACGCTGCATCGAGCAGGAAGTTCGCGATGATGTCGGCCAGCTGCGAGGCAGGCAGCGTTGTCTCCGCAGTTCCGCCGCCGGTGCCGGAAGCGAGCAGTGCCGCGAGCTGCGCCACGCATGGCTGCGCACCAGTGCCGACCAGAGTCGACACGACGGTGCTCGAGACATTCGCCACGGCAATGGCGTTCTGCACACTTGCCAGATCCGCGAGGTCACAGGCGGGTGCGGGCGGAACTGCGTCACCCTCAAAGGGCGCCTCGTCACTGATCGTGACCACCAGTCGCACGAATCCGGGCTGCCACGGGAAACGCTTGGCCACGATGGCCGCGGCGTCGCCCCAGCTCTCCGGATGGGTGAGCTGGCCGATCGTGTTTCCATTCGCGTCGGGCACCGCGGGCCCCAGGAGCGCCGCCACATTGCTTGTGAGGCAGCCGAAGTCGCCGCCCGGCGTCTCCGTGATGCCGAGCACGGTCGCTTCGACGCGCGTGCCGCTCGCCTCGAGCGCCTTGATGACCTGCGGGATCGCCGCGCAGAGGGCCGCGGCTTCGTCCGCCATCGAGGTCGAGGTGTCCATGACGAAGACGACCTCGATCGAGCCATTGGGGTACTCGCAACTGCACCCGCAGAAGGGATTCGGAGTGCCGGGGCTATCCGCCGTTTGAAGCAGCGCGCCGTCGTAGACGAAGGTCACCTTGCAGCTCGCGCCGACACAGGGACCGACATTGGCGTTCGGAACGACCTGGACCTGGAGCGTCGAGCCCTGCGCACAGATCATGCTGTTGAATACATCCATCGACATGAACAGCGTGCGTGTCCCCGTGATGCACGGCGGGTAGCCCCCCGCGAGCGTTCCGATGGAAAGCCCGCCGACAAAGACCTCGGCCGACTTCGATGGGTCGTCCATGTCAGCCAGAAGCTGCACATTGACACGCACGCCGCCGCCGGCTTCGACGAGACCGTTCACATTCGCCGAGTAGGGACTGCCGAACTGGAAGCCAGTCTGCTGCGGCCCTTCGACCGAGATCTTGACCGGCTCGTACACGGAGTAGATCTTTCGTCCGACGCGCCAGTTGTTGTTGTTGCCGCAGCGGAAGACATGGGCGGGAATGCCGTCGATTGCCGGACCCGCCTTCGCGGTTCCATAGGCTCGATTCAGCGGACCGAAGGCGGTCGACTTGATGATCGAGACGCTGTCGACCACCTCACTCCAGGGCACGATGTCGAGGACGCCGTTGTTGGTGAGGTCGAGATCGAAGCCGAGCGGACTGAAGCCGACATTCGGGGGAATGTTGTCATCGAACATTCCGAAGTTGAAGTTGCGCACCAGCAGATGAGTCTGCGTGGAGTCATCGTCGAAGGTCAGCGGGATCGTCAGGTTCGCCGCGATGCCCAATGGCAACTGCATCGTCGGCTTGCGCACGAGATAGCGACCCGTCGGCGGCATGACCGCGTTGACGGGGAAGGTGTTGATGTGGACGATGACTCCCGCACCACCGTAAGGAATGCCGGAGACCGTCTTGATCGGTCGCGTGCCGAGGACGACATAGGCGAGATCCTTGAGCGGCGTTCCCGGAGTGCCACGGAGCTCGTAGTACTCCCGGTCGTCGTCGTTGCCGGCGGAGCCGAGTTCGTCGATCCGGACTTCGGAGATGAGGACCTGCGCGGGGGCGCGCTCGCCACACATGAGAGCCGCCATGAAGGCGGTCAGACACACCAGCAACTGTCGCATTGAGCGAGTCTCCGAAGGTCCATTCGAGATGAAGAGGCGATGAGCCCGGTGGACCATCGCAAGCCGTCCCGCCCACGACCACTGTAACCGCCTCTTGGACATAGGCCAATGCGCATCTCCAAGGAGTGGCGCGGTTCGTCGTCCGGGAACGACTTCACCCGAGGCGTGCGTGATGGGCCGGTCAATTGGCGCCGGGCCCCACCGGCGTGGTGATCATGGTGAAGGTGACGAAGGTCCACGGGTAGCGAGCTGCTCCGACATCTCGTCCACTGAATGACCAGCCTCCGGGAAATCCCAGCAGAATGGCGTCTTGGCGGTCGGGATGAAAGGCGTAGGCGAGCGGCACGCGCATGTTGAGATCTCGAAGTCGGCCGAGGCCGGTCCACGCCCGCTCGGGGGTGGCATGCATCGCCATCGTGCCGCGCATCATCGCGGGATCGAAGGGCACCCACCCCGATCCCGGCAGGAAAAACTCGGCCCAGACTGTGTAGGTCGTTCGAACCGGGCGCTGGACGCCGGTGTTCGCCTGGTCCACGCCGATCACCGGGCGCGCGGGAATGCCCGCGGCGCGCAGCACGGCAACACACGCGGCCACGAGATCACTCGCCGTGCCGGTGCCATCCTCCATCGCCTGGGCGGCACCCACCATGCGGAGTCCCAGCACCTGGTTTCGGTTTCCAATCTCGACGCCGGGACCTTCAAGTCCGCGGAAGGCACTGATGGTGGCTCGAATGAGCTCCTTCGCCGCGACGAAGACCGGTGTATGTCGGAGGCGGCCTTGCGAAGTGCGTTCGACGAAGGCACTGAAGCGGGGATCGTCGCTCTCGATGCCGCGCGACGGCGCAAGCCAGCCTCTGGCTTCTTCGGGCCACTCCGTGGGCCACGCGACGCGCACCGCCGAGGCGTCATCGAGGTCACTGCGCCACACCGTCACGGTCTGCGTGTATGAGCAGCGGAGTAACTGGCCTCGCACTGATCCAAGCGGGACGACGATGGTGCCCACTCCTGTCCTGGGGCAACGCTCCATCGTCATCTGATTGGGCGGATCGGGGTCGGGACGGCCGTCGCGCGACACGGCGATGCGGATCGAATCCTTGTTGCCTTCGTTGAAGGTCGAGATGGGAATGAAGGGGAGGAGAAACGCGGTGTTCTGACCGACGAAGGTGACGGGGTTTCCGCCGGAGCCATCACTACTTCTCGCCCCCGGCGCGTTGATGACAACATCCCAGGTCACCGTCCACTGCCGTGGGTTCGATCGCGTGAGCAACTGCTCGGGAGGGCGCCCCGGCGGCGGAATCGGCGCGGGTTCGCTCGGGGGAGGCCGATCACGCGGAGGGGGCGTTGCGGGGTCCTGGGCGCGCGCCGCCGTCGACCACCCGACTGCCGCACTGATCGCGACCACGATGAGCCGCACGGAGGTCATGTCGAGTGAACGCATGGGAGACCTCATCCGATGAGCGAAGCCGGGTCGGTGTAGATGAACCGGGCGATCGTATTCAGGAACTGTGCGAGCACGAGGTTGATCATGATGATCGCAATGAAGCTCGACACGAAGGCGCTTGTTGCGGCCCGGCCCACGCCCGCGGCGCCTGCCCCGCAGGTGAAGCCCTTGTAGCAGGCGATCAAGCCGATGGCCCCGCCGAAGAAGAGCGACTTGAAGAGGCCGCCTGCAGGTTCAATCCATCCGACGGCCTGCGCGGTGAAGTGCCAGTAGTCCTGACTCGGCACGCCGAAGATTCGGACGACCACGGCCCAGGCGCCCCAGCTTCCGAGGATGTCCGAATAGGCCGTCAGGATCGGCGTCATCATGATGCACGCGACGACCCGAGGCACGACCAGATAGGCGATCGGATCGGCATCCATCGCCCGCATCGCATCAAGCTGCTCGGTGACGCGCATGGTTCCGAGCTCCGCCGCGAGGGCGCAGCCGACGCGTCCCGCCACCATCACCGCCGCGAGCACCGGCCCGATCTGCTTGACCACGCTGACATTGATGATGCCGCCCATGCGATCGGCCTGTCCGAGCAGGTTGAACTGCGCAAAGCTCTCAAGCGCCAGGATCATGCCGATGAATGCGCCGGTGATGGCCACCACCGGCACGCTCGCCGCGCCGATCGACCAGAGCTGCGGGCCGAGCAGACGCCATCGCAGGCAGCGCGCCGGATGTCGCAGGAGTCGTGCAGCAGTGGCCAGCACGAAGTCGGTGAAGCGACCGAAGCTCGCGATGACATCGATCGTGCGCTGCCCGAAGTCGGCGATGCTGGTGACGAGGTTCACGCGATGGATGGTCGACGGGGGTGAGGCGATCGCAGTCGCTGGGTCACGGATGATTGAACGCAGTCGAGCAGAGAGCGCGCCAGCGTCGGCGGGGAGTATCCGCGATTTTCACCCGATCGGGTCCCGTTGCCACGCCGAAAGGACTTGGCTCAGGCCGATCGAGCCCGAGTTCCGAAAGGAAAAGGCCCCTCGGCGGAGTGCGCCGAGGGGCCTTGAAAACTTCACTCGAGCGAGTGGATTGGAGCGACGCTCCTCGCGCCGGTTACGGGCAGGCGCCCCACGCTCCGAGAAGGATGGCGATGTCGGCACCGTTCACGACTCCGTCGCCATTCAGATCCGCAGGCGTGCCCGGCGGCACTGGACCCCATGAGCCGAGCACGATGGCCACATCGGCGCCGCCGACGCTGCCGTCGCCACTCAGGTCGGCGGGGCAGGGGTTCTTCGGCGTGAAGGGAATGCCCGTCACGATGATGTCGTCGACGCGGTTTGTTCCGGTCGCCGGGGGCGCTGTCTCGAACGCCGCACGCAGCCGGACCGAGATCTCGGTGCGATCGGCGGCCGAGGCCGGCAGCGCGACCGGACCAAAGACCGATCCGCTCTGGAAGAACGCGGGGTTACCCGACCAGGTGAGATTCGGCACCGTGTAGGACTGGAGCGGAGTCCACTCTTCCGAGTCGGCTCGCCACTCGAGGACGAAGTCGGCCGGTCCGGTGGTGCTTCGGGTCTGGCTCCACTGGAACTCGATGCTCTCATGATCGAGCGTCGAGGTGGTGAACTGATAGACATCGTTCAGCGACCAAGTGTTGCTGCTGAAGGCACGCGACGAGCCGTTGCCGACGGGGCTCGACCACGCCGTGGCGGGGTTGGCGTGGATGCCCAGTGCCGGACCACCGTAGAGGCCGCCTTCGGCCGCGTGAGGTCCGGCGTTGTTCGGCTGGGTGGCCTCGAAGGTCCACTGGGCCAAGGTGACCTCGCGCGGATCCTCGATCACCTTGCAGGTGTCGTTCTCCTCGCCGGGTGTGTCCTTCTCGAAGTTGCCGAAGACGCCGACGAACCACTCATCGGTGTCGGGGCAGCGGTAGAAGTGCGCCGGCAGGAAGGCGCCGTCGGGGCCCAGAAGCGGCTCCGCGTAGACGCACTCGGTCGTGCTCAGCCCGACGAGCGCAAGCTGGTCGATGATGCTGACCCAGCCGGGTCGATCGAGCTCGCAGTCGTTCTCCGAATCGAGATCCTCGCCGCGGAGAGTCTCCGGATTCCAGACGAGCAGGTGGGTCTTGTTCCCATTGCTGCCGAACTGGAAGCCGTTGGCGGGCAGCACGAGGTTCGCCGGCGCCAGGTTGAAGCTCGACTTGGCGAAGACGAAGTAGCCGCTCGCGGTGATCGTCGAACCCTTGAGCGGGGTGTAGCTCTCGACCACGCCAGCCGGGTCGTTGACGCTGCTGCCGATGACGACATAGGCCACACCGTTGAGGCTCGCGCCAGGGGGACCCTTGAGCTCGACATACTGCTGGCTACTGCCGGAGTTGGCGATGCGGACCTCGTTGATCTTGATTGCGGGCGGAGAGCCCGGGGCATGGCAGAGGCTCTTCGCGGTGAGAACGCACGAGGCATCCCACGCGATATCGCAGCAGGTGGGATCGGCATCACAGACGAGGTTGCAGCAGGACTCATCCTGGCAGCCGGGTGTGCCATTGGCCAGGAAGCAGTTGCCCGAGCCAATCACGCCGCAGGCTTCGCATGTGAGGTTCGTCGCACCGGGGGTGTCGGCGGCGTCGGGGAAGAAGGGATCGAAGCTGCCGATGCGCCAGTCGCCGTTGGGCTGGCAGCGGTAGACATGGCCCGGCTGGAACGGTCCATCGGGTCCGACGACGGTGGGGCTGTAGTACCACTCGGTGCCGGCTGGGGGGGTGTCGCCCGGGTTCAGCGGCGTGATGATGACCGAGACCCAGTCGACGATCTCGTCCCATGGAGTGATGTCGAGCACGCCGTCGTTGTTGAGATCGAGGTCGTCTCCGTTCTGGCCGGTGAAGTTGCGCACCAGCATGTGGGTGACATTGTCGACATTCTCGAAGTTCAGGACATTGCCCGAAATGCCACCTGCGGTGACATAGTCGGGAATGGCACCGAAGACATTGGTGTTCTCGGCGACCAGGAAGAGTCCAGCCGCATTGATCGAGAAGCCCTTGAGCGGGACGACGCACTCAATGACGCCAGAGCCGAGGGCGGCGGCGCCATCGCCGATCACGATGTAAGTGAGATCGTCGAGGCTGGCGCCTGGGGTGCCGGAGAGCTCGAAGTACTCCTCGTTGTCACCACCGGGCTGATCGATGCGGATCTCGCTGATGAGGACGGGAGAGGGTGCGCCAGCGCACTCCGGATTCGCCACGCCGGGGGTGTCGGTGATCCCCACCACGAAGAAGCCGAGTCGCCACTCCTCGGTGTCGCCGCAGCGCCACACATGGGAGGGGATCACGCCGGCGTCGGGGCCGATCGTGGTGGTCGAGTAGACGAAGTCGCCGAAGATGCCATCAGGGTTCGGGAATTGGATCAGGGCGATCGAGTCGCTGACACTGCTCCACGGCGCCGGTGGGTCGAGGACGCCGTCATTGTTCGCATCGAGGTCATCGCCGACATTGCCGGTGAAGCCCTGAACGAGCAGGTGCGTCTTGTTGTTGCCGCCTTCAAAGGTGAACGGCACGACGAGGTTCGCAGTGCCGAGGGTGAACGACGGCTTCGCGATCACGAAGAGACCGCTCGCGGGAATGGTCCCGGAGAGCGCGATCACTTCCTCGACATAGCCGTTCTGGGCAGGAGGAAGCTGGAAGTCGTCGTTGCCGATGACGATGTAGAAGTAGCCCGCCAGGTTGGTCCCCGGCGGTCCCTTGAGTTCGACATACTCGTCGAAGTCAGGTCCCGGCTGTTCGACTCGAATCTCGTTGATCTTCACCTGTGCCTGCGTGGCCGCGGCCAAACCCATGGCCAGCACGCATGCTCCCGACAGAATCCGTGGAATCATCGCCTGCTCTTTCTCGTGATAGACGCGGGGGTGCCCAGTCAATCGCGAGGCGCCTCGAACCCGCGATCGACGAGTCGGAGTGTATCGCTCGACCTTCGGTTCTCAAGCGCGCACGCATCGGGGCGGCGAGAACTCGCCGAATCTGAGCGCGGCGTTCAGGGAACGGCCCATCCGGAGCCAATCAATCGCATGGAGTCCGCATTCGGCGCGCGATAACGGCGTCGGTCGCAAGGACCGACGCCGTTCAGGATCGAAAGACGCGGCGAGCCCAGGAGTGCCGCTACTTCACCGGCTCATCATCGACGACGCGGCGCGGTGCGGGTGCCGGCGCGGTTCGGGTGGCAGCGGCGGGGGCCGGTGCGGAGCCGAAATCGGCGAGCGGAACGGTCAGCGGCGTCAGGAAGATCTCGACGCGACGATTCGCGGCCGCGCCTCGCGCGCCATTGGGCACCACCGGGCGGAACTCGCCGTAGCCAGCAACCTGCATCCGATTGGCCGCAACGCCATCGCGCACGAGCGCATCTCGCACCGAGATCGCGCGATGCGCGGAAAGGTGCATGTTGGTCGGATGCTGATCGCGCACGCGATTGATGGGCTGGTTGTCGGTGTGGCCGACGACCTTGACCTCGAAGGGGCGCGCTTCGGACGAGTTGAGAATCTGCGCGAGTCGCGCGAGGACCGCGCTCGTGCCGGGCTTGAGCTGTGCCGATCCGGAGTCGAAGGTGAAGTCGCTCGCGAAGCGCAGCATGCCGGTGCGCTCATCGAACTGAAGCATGTCGGGGAACTGCCGCGCGAGATCCGCGAGCGCCTGGTTGAGCGCCGCAGGCAGCGGGCCGACATTGATGTTGCCGAGCTCGCGCATCAGGCGGTCGTAGTCGGCGAGAAGGCGCTCGATCGCCTCCTTGTCGGCGCCCTGAAGACCTCTCATCTGCTCGAGGTCCGCGGCGGCCAGCGCCAACTGGCTGCGCAGGCGCTCTTCGTTCGCGCGACTGGTCGCAAGGTCGCTCTGCGATCGCAGGAGCTGCTGCTCCACATCGCGATACGCGGTCAGCAACTCGTCATAGCGCTCCTGCGAGACACATGCGGCAAGCAGTGGCAGGGCGGCAAGGGCAACGACGCAACGGATGACTTTCGAACGCAGATTCATGGAAACCTCCTGTGACCGTCGGAACGCTCTTCCTGAAGGGGCGGAGTGTAGTGACTTCCCCGTATGGCGGGATGCGGTTGCGTGCACCAGTGGCGCTGAATCGCCCTAGTCTTCCGGGCGATGTCCGACCGGGTTCATCCCCTCACTCTCGATCGAGCCGCACTGGTCATCGACGCCACGGGCGTGGACGCAGCCCCTGGTGTCGTTCTTCGCCGGGGGGATGCGATCATCGCGGCGGGCCACCCGGAGGCGGTCGGAGTTCCGGCCGAAGCGATCATTCGGGAGTGGCCGGACTCAGCCATCCTTCCTGCCCTTGCGAACGCCCATGCGCATCTCGATCTGAGCGGTCTCGAGCCAGAGCCGTTTGACGGCGACTTCGGCCGCTGGCTCGGCCGGGTGCGCGACTTTCGCCGGTCGTTGGATGTGGAGAGCGCCCGGACATCGATGGCTCGCGGGGTGGGGCTTTCTCTGGCCGGGGGGGTGGCGGTCATCGGTGACATTGTCGGCGCGCCGTTGGCGAAGCACATCGGCCGAGCGATGGAGACCCTTCAGCAGGGAGGACTGCGGGGCGTCTCGTTCGTCGAGGTCTTCGGCGTTGGTGCGACTCGGAATGCTGCGCTCGAGGCGATCGCATCGGTCCCCGCGCGGGGCAAGTCGCCTGATGTGCAAGGGGGCGACGGCACTCGATTGAGGCTCGGGATCCAGCCGCATGCACCATATTCGACCTGCGACGAGGTGATTGCGGCAGCGCTCCAGGCGGACGCGCCGCTTTCGATTCACCTGGCAGAGACACCCGAAGAGGTCGAGTTCCTCAGGGACGGGCGGGGACCGCTTCGGAGCATGCTCGAAGGGTTTGGGATCGCCGTTGAGGGCGGACTCGGAGCGCCTCCTTCGGGGGTTCGCCCGGTCGAGTGGTTCTGTCGTCAGGTCTCTGCGGCGCGAGCGGGCTCGTCGCGCGACGCCGACGCGCCGCCTGTCATGGCGGTCCACCTCAACTCGATTGAGGCCGATGATCCCGCCCGACTCGCCGCCGCGCAGATTGGCGCGATCTATTGCCCGAGGGCAGCGGCGTACTTCGGGCGCGGCGGCATGCCGTGGCGGGCGCTCCGCGAGGCTGGCGCTCGCGTGGCGCTGGGCACCGATGGATGGCTCTGTGTCGACACGCCCGATCGCCTCTCGACTCTCGATGAGATGAGACTCCTTGCGAGGCGCGATCATGCGTCACTCGCGGAGCTCCTGCCGATGGCGACGACGGCTGCGGCGGAAGTGCTGGGCATCGATCCCTCGCTCCTTTCGCTGCGGCCCGGAGTGAAGCCGGGGCTGATCAGGGTGAACGCGGGAGTTGATCCGCGACGCACGCTGCTCCTCGGCGATTCGGCCCCCGAGTGGCTTCATACCCCGGAGGCCGCCTGATGCGCGGTGCAGCGAGGTTCGATCGCTGGCACCTCGGCGCCCGCGCGCTGGCTCGAGCGCTGCTCGGACAGGTGCTGGTCCGCGTTGATCGCTCGCGGCGCTTCTCGGGGCGAATCGTCGAGACCGAGGCCTACCTCGGCGCGATGGACCTCGGGTCCCACACGGCGGGAGGGCGTCGCACGCCTCGCACCGAGAGCATGTACCGGGCGGGTGGTCACACCTATGTCTACTTCGTCTATGGCATGCACCACTGCCTGAATGTGGTCGCGGCGCCGGAAGGGGTGGGGTGCGCCGTGCTCATCCGCGCCATTGAACCGCTCGAGGGCTTCGATCAGTCGACGGGGGCGCCGCGTCGCTGCGCCGGTCCGGCGCGCCTCTGCCGGGCGCTCTTGATCGACCGGTCCTTTGACGGCGAGGACCTTCGCACGAGTCGCCGCCTCTTCATCGAGCGCGGACGAGCGGTGGCGCCTGCGCGGATTGTCGTGGGGCCTCGCATCGGCATCGACTCCGCAGGCGCATGGCGCGACGCGCCGCTGCGCTTCGGCGTGGCGGGCAGTCAAGCATTGAGCCGGCCTTTCCCCGAGAAGTTCTCCGCATCGGGCGGAAGTGCAGCGGGGGCGAAGAGTTGGTCGAGCCGTCGTTGGCCGGCCTAACGCCGACAGGATGTGCATTTTTCCGCTGCGACGCGCCGATAGGGACGGGGTCCGGTTCCAGAGGTATAGTTGCCACGCCCATGAGCAATCCTGCGACACCCTCGCCTGCATTTGAGGTTGACTGGGATGAGATCTGCCGCGCGGCGGGTCCCTATCCCCGTGACGCCTTTGACTTCGTCCGCCAGGGTCTTGCCCACACGGTGTCGACCTGTCGGCCCGATGGGCCCGAGGCGCCCAATGGCGGTCGTCATGTGAGCGGCCAGCAGCTCTGCATGGGATTGCGCGACTTTGCGATTCTGAAGTATGGGCTGATGGCGCCGGCGGTCCTCGCCCACTGGAACATCGCGCGGACCGATGACTTCGGTCGGATCGTCTTCGCGATGATCGACGCGGGCATGATGAGCAAGACGCCGCAGGACTCGATCGACGACTTCCGCGCGGTCTACGACTTCGCCGAGGTCTTCAGCCACCAGCAGGTGGCGTCGCGTCTTCGGAACGCCGGGACCGTTCGAGCCACGGCTTGATCCCGCAGGCGATTGCCTGCTGCCAAGGGGCGAGCGCGCTATCTGACGAGGTCGAGGTTCGCGTGCAGCGGCGCTGGCCTTTCCGTCGTGCGACCCGGTCGTGATTCAGGCGCGGCGATCATGCGGGCCAGCGCGAGGCAGTGACCTCGGGACGCACAGCGCCGCGACCTGCGCTCAGGATCATCGCTTCTTGCGCTGCTTGAAGCGCTGCTTGATGCTCTCGGTTCGCGTGGAGCCGCGGTTGCCGAGGCCGGGCATTCCGGCGAGCCCCGGCATGCCCGCCCCCGCGGCGCCGCCTGAGGTCATGTCGCGCATTGCCTTCATGCGGCCCATCATGCCCATGCCGGACATCTGCTGCGTCATCTTCTGCATCATCTCGAACTGCTTGATCATGCGGCCCACATCGGCGGCGGAGGTGCCGCTGCCCGCGGCGATGCGACGAATGCGACTCTTGTCGATGAGACCGATGTTGTCGCGCTCCCTGCGCGTCATCGAGTTGATGATGCCCTCGAGACGATCGAGCTGCTTCTCGTCGATCGAGACATCCTTCAGCATCGAGCCGACGCCGGGCAGGAGGCCGAGAAGCTGCTTCATCGAGCCCATGCGCCGAATGGAGCGCATCTGCTTCAGGAAGTCCTCCATCGAGAACTTGCCCTTGGCGAGCTTCTCCGCCATGCGCTCCGCGTCGGCCTCGGAGACTTCGCGCTGCGCCTTCTCGACGAGGCTGACGACATCGCCCATGCCGAGGATGCGGCCCGCGATGCGGTCGGGGTGGAAGAGCTCAAGCGCGTCGTAGCGCTCACCGATGCCGACGAACTTGATCGGAGCGCCGGTGACTTCGCGCACCGACAGGGCGGCGCCGCCGCGCGTGTCAGAGTCGAACTTGGTGAGGATGACGCCGTCGACGGCGAGGCGCTGGTGGAAGGTGCGGGCGCTGTTGACCGCATCCTGTCCGGTCATCGCGTCGACCACGAGCAGGATCTGGTGCGGCTCGACCGAGCGCTTCACCGCCTCGAGCTCGCGCATCAGCTCATCGTTGACATGGAGTCGGCCCGCGGTGTCGAGGATGAGCACATCGAAGCGCTCGTCTCGGGCGCGCTTGAGCGCCCGCTGACAGACGCCGACGGCGACACCGACGGCCTGCCCGTACTCGGCGCAGCGCTCCGGCTCGCCGTAGAAGGCGATGCGCGCCGAGCCGCGCGCTTCCGCCGCCACCTGATCGACGACGGTGCGAAGCTGTTCGACGGCCGCGGGGCGCTGAAGATCCGCGGCGGCAACCATCACGCTGCGACCCTGCGCCTTCAGCCACGCCGTGAGCTTGCCGCAGGTGGTCGTCTTGCCGCTGCCCTGGAGACCGCACATCATCACGATCGTCGGGCCGGGCTCGACCAGCATGAGCCCGCGCTCCTCGGCGCCCATCAGCTTGATGAGCTCGGAGTTGACGATGCCGACGAACTCCTCGCCGGGCTTCAGCGTCTTCGTGACTTCGCGACCGACGGCTTCCTTGAGGACGCGTTCGCAGAAGACCTTGACGACCTCCTGGTGCACATCGGCCTCAAGGAGCGCCGTGCGGACCTCGGTCATCGCTTCGCGGACATTTTCTTCGGTCAGACGGCCTCGACCCGAAAGTCGACGGAAGACATCACCGAATCGCGTTGTCAGTGATTCGAACATGGGGAACCCTCGATGGTACGATCGACGCACCTTGTCGTGCCGGTGCCAGACATGGCGGGTTGCGATCATCGCCAGCCTGAGCCTCGCTGCCGCGGGCTGTTCGACCCCTGGCTCGGAGGCCCTTCAGGCCTATTCAGCCGGGAACTTTCAATCGGCGAAGCAGCAGATTCTCGCCCTCGACCCCGCGCCAAGGGATGAGTTTCTGATCCTCTGCGAGCAGGGGAAGATCGCCCTCGACGCAGGTGACCCCGAGGCGGCGGCCCGCTCCCTGGCCCGGGCCAGCGACTGGGCGGAACGCTTCGCGATCTACGAACCGAAGACGACCATCGCCGAGGAGGCGGGGTCGATCGCCATCAACCAGACGATGCGGACCTGGCGCGGGACCTACTCCGATCGCATCATGGTTGATGCCTATTCCGTGCTGGCGCAATTCTGGTTGGGCAACATCGAGCAGGCGGCGGTCTATGCCAATCGCGTCGCGGAGCGGCAGCAGGATGCTGAGGTTGAACAGCGCCGCCAGATCGCGAAGGTCGAACGCGAGATCAACTCCTGGCGCGGTGGTGCCGCAGCCTCTCTCGTGCAGCAGGTGCAGCAGTCGCCGAAGTTCAAGGCATCGAGAGAGTCGGTCGAGGCGCTCGCGGGCGCCGCGTATCTGAATCCGTTTGCGAGTTGGATCGCGGCGATGGCGTGGTCGGCGACAGGCGACTCCACGCAAGTGGAGCGTGCGCGGGTGATGCTCCGCCGAACGAGTGACATGGTGCCGGACAACTCGGTGGTCGCTGCGCAGGCGGCGATGAATCCCTTCGAGACGGCGCGCCATCGTCCGCAGGTGCTTGTGCTCCTCGATGCGTGTCAGGGCATGTCCCTTCAGCCACTCATCATTCCGCTCGTGACGCCATGGACCGGGTTCAGCAGCATTCCGCTTCCGATTCCACAGACGCATGCATGCGGAATCTCGGGGGCGCAGATTTCGGGCGGCGGAGTGACGGTCACGACCGAAGCGCTCTCGAACAACGATGCGATCTTCCAGGCGCAGTTTGACCGGATGCTGCCAGAGATCATCTTCAGGACGGCGGTGATGATCGCCGTGAAGGAGGGTGCGACCGTAGCGGCGGCGCAGGCGACGAGGCGGAACTCAGGGGCGCAGATCGGTGTTCTTGCGGCGATGAGCCTCTACAAGGCCATCACGAATCAGCCCGATCTTCGGAGCTGGCGGAGCCTCGGCAAGTTCACCCAGATCGCCCAGTTGGACCGCCCTGACAACGATACGATTTCACTCTCCATTCTTGGAGCGGGGGGCTTGGCGGGTGCCCCGGCGTCCATCGTGCTCCCTCCGGGCCGCGTCGTCATGGTCTATGTCCGGTCGATCAATCCCGGAGCCACCGTCGTCTATATGTTCTCACTTGATCCTTCGGACACTTCCGGGGAATCGTGGGCCGTTCGCACTGTCAGAGATCTGCCATGACCTTCACTCACCACCGTGTTTCCCGTCTCGTGCCCGCGCTGGCGGCAACCCTTGTTGTGGGCTTGGTCGCATCCCTTGCAGGGGGCTGCAAGGCGACCAACACCGTCTCCAGCGGTCGACCCATTTCGCCCAAGGCGGTCGACATGAGCTACAAGGTCAACAATCAGTTCCTCGCCTCGGAACTTCGCGTGATCTCCGCCTACG
Source organism: Phycisphaeraceae bacterium (assembly GCA_019636735.1). Classification (NCBI taxonomy): domain Bacteria; kingdom Pseudomonadati; phylum Planctomycetota; class Phycisphaerae; order Phycisphaerales; family Phycisphaeraceae; species Phycisphaeraceae bacterium. The sequence continues at coordinate 468,801 of JAHBWY010000003.1, read as the reverse complement.
AGCAGGTGCGAAATGGCCTGACCTTTGTGCAGATCAATGTGCGCAACGAGGGAGCCGGTGATCTCTGGTTCCTCTGGCAGGTGGTCTGGACCGATCGAAGCGGCATGAGGATTCCCGCCGGCACGGTCGCCTGGACCCGCGAGGTGCTCGCCGAGCGACAGGAGGGCAGTATCGAATTCGCGGCACCGACGCCGGAGGCGTATGACTGGCGCGTCACTCTCGAGAAGTGGGACCGCTGAGTCCGCATGCATTCGACTCTTTCATCAACCATGACACGCACCATGAACTCAACCTGCAAAGCACTCGTGGCTCTCACCCTGCCGATCGCATTCGTTGCCGGGTGCGAACAGCCGCCCAAGCGGATCGATCCGACCGGCCGTGAAGCGGTGACCAGCATGGGGATCGACTACTCCGATGCCCAGGAGATCGCCGCGAGCATGACCAACAAGATGCTCTCCTCGGCGGCGTTCAGACGCTATTCCCCGCCGGTGCTCGCCCGCTACAACAACACGGTCAACAAGACGGCCGACCCGAACCTGCCTCTCGACAGTGTGAACACGCGCATCCGCAGCACGCTGCTCAACAGCGGGCAGATCCAGTTCACTGCGGCGCTGGTGACGGCCGAGGGCTTCGACCCAAGCGTGCGCGAAGCGAGGGATCTGGCCAACGACCCGATGTTCAACCAGAACACGGTGCAGCAATCCGGGGCGCTGGGGGCTGTCGACGCACCGCAGATCTCCGTCAACAGCGAGTTCCTCTCCGTCTATTCGACCGATGGTCGGGCCCGGCAGAGGACCTATGAGCTTCGCATCTTCGTGACCGATCTCCTCACCGGACGAGTGATCTGGGAGGACACCTCGAAGGCGATCGCCAAACTCGGCCGCAACTGAGGAGGGCGTCATGGTGCGATACCAACGCGCAGTGTTCGGATCTCTTCTGATGGCCCTTTCGCTCGCCTCGGGGGCTGGGCTTTCACCGATGCTCTTTGGCCACGCGGCGCAGGGAGCGACGCCGTCGCAGGAGACGCCGCCGTCACCGCCACCGCCGCCGAACTTTGATGAAGCGCCCGCGCCGGTCGGGGCTGCGCCCTCGACTCCGGCGGCGCCGTCAGCGCCGTCGGCGACACCCAGCGACTCTTCAGCGCCGCTCCCGGGCCAGGCTCCGTCGCCGCAGTCCGGTCAGTTGCCCACCATCGCGATTCTGCCTGTCGAGGCGTCGTTGCCGCGCTACATCTTCGGCACCGGGCCTTCGGGGCGTGAGGCGGAGTGCGGCTCCGAGGAGCGCCAGGGCGTCACCCTCGCACGCCGCACCACGCAGGACCTGCTCGAAGCGTTCGTGGCCACGCAGCGATTCCGGGTGCTCGAGCGCGAGCGCATCGATCGAGTGATGCAGGAGCAGAACTTTCAGCGCACGGCCGGCGTCGACCCGCGCGAGCTCACGCGGCTCGGCCGACTGCTTGGGGCCGATCGCGTCGTGGCGACTTCGCTCGACCTCGCGGGCACGGCGTGCCGCAAGGTCGAAGTCCGCGCGAGCGGTTTCGTGGCCTTCGAGTTCGGTGGTGGCATCGAGGTCGCCTATCGAGTGCTCGATGTGGCGACGGGTGAGATCGTCAGCATGGGGCGCGTCACGCGCACCTGGGATTCGCGACAGAGTCCCGAACTGCGAAGCGTGCTTGCCTCACCCGATGGCGCCATTGAGTTCTTCAGCAGGCAGGCGGCCATGGCGCAGACCTACGCGATTCTCGATGCGATCGATCCAATCAAGGTCGCCGCGGTGCAGGATGGCGTGGTCATTCTCAATCAGGGCCGCGGGCGCCCGATGACGCCTGGCACCACCCTTCGGGTGATGATCAAGGGCGAGCCGATTCGCGACCCCGATACGGGCGCGGTGCTCGGCGAGGATGGCGGTGAAGCGGCGCTCGTGCAAGTCTTTGCCGTCGAAGAGAGGCTCAGCCGCGCCCGCGTGGTCGTGGGCGACGCGACCCGGATCGCCGTCGGCGCCCGCTGTCGCACGATCGAGGTTCCGGGGCGTCCGCAATAAACGGCCGCCTCAGCATCCTCGCCGCCCTTGGCCCTCTCCAACTGGGTAGCACGGCCGTCAATCGTCGCTCGACGGCTTCTCCGAAGCCAGTCTCCGTCTTCCAAGGAGGCTGTGCAACGCCTGTGCTGGGGCCTCGGCGAAACCCAATGTCCGGTGTCAGTCAGCCGGGGGATACCTTCGTGCGCCGACTTCGTCCGCTGCTCTTGGCAGCACTCTGCGGTGCGGATGTTGACGGCACATCGAGCACCGCGCGGATCGTTCGGGCGATCGCCGGAGCGTCGAGGCCCGCCTCAGTGAGCTGCTCGCGTCGCTCGCCCTGATAGATCCACGAATCGGGCAGACCGAGGCGCGTGACCAGTCGAGTGTCGAGGCCATGCTCATTGCACGCTTCGAGCACGCAGGAGCCGAAGCCGCCTCGCACCGAGTGATCTTCCACGGTGACGATCGGGACGCCCTTGCCAAGGAGCGACTTGAGAAGGGCCACATCGACGGGCTTCGCGAAGCGGGCGTCGTAGACACTGACCGCGTACTCATTGCGAAGTTCGCGCACCGCGTCGACCGCTTCAATCGCCATGACGCCGAAGCCGAGCACGGCGAGGTCGGGCTGATCAACCTCGATCAATGGTCGCGCCCGGCCCAGTTCGAAGGCGGGGCAGGGCTGATCAGTGAAGAGCGTGCTCACCGAGTCGCGCGGATAGCGGACTGATGAAAGCCCGGCGTCGTAAGTCGTCATGAAGTCGAGGGCCGCCTTCATGCTCGGCTCGTCCATGGCGGCCATGATCACCGCCTTGGGCAGCGTCGCCAGAATCGAGATGTCGCAGAAGCCGTGGTGCACAGCGCCGTCGCCACCGACGAGGCCGGCGCGATCGAGGCAGAGGCGAACCGGCAATCCCTGGAGCGAGACCTCCTGGAACGCCTGATCGAAGGCCCTCTGAAGGAAGGTGCTGTACACAGCGAAGAAGGGCTTCCAACCCGTCTTCGCAAGGCCCGCCATCATGTCCATGGCGTGGCTCTCGCAGATGCCGGTATCCCAGCAGCGATCGGGGAAGAGCGGCATCACCTTGTTCAGGCCCGTGCCGTCGGGCATCGCCGCGGTGCAGGTCACGACCTTCGGATCGCGGCGCATCAACTCGATCATCGCCTCTCCGAAGGCGGAGGTGAACGAGCGTCCGCCCTTCTTGAGTTCGACGCGGCAGCCTTCGCTCTCGAGGTCGTCCTCGATGATGTTGAAGGCGCTCGGTGAGTGCATGCCGCAGGGGTCGCCCTCGGCGGGCTTGAAGCCCTTGCCCTTCACGGTCTTCACATGCAGGACCATGGGCTTGTCGAAGTGCTTCACTTCGCTGAGGGTGCCGATGAGCGTCGGCAGGTCGTGACCGTCGACGGGGCCGATGGTGAGCAGTCCGAAGTGCTCGAACCACGCGTCCTCGCTCATCATCGCCTTGCTCATCTCGCCCATGCGGTGATAGAGGTCGGCGATCATGGCACCGCCCGGCAGACGCGAGGCGAGATCCTTCGCCGCGCGCTTGAACTCGCCGTAGCCATGCGAGACGCGCATGCGGTCGAAGTAGGCCGCCACGGCGCCCTGCGGCTTGGCGATGCTCATGCCGTTGTCATTCAGGACCACCAGGAACTGGCGATTCAGGGTGCCGGCGTTGTTCAGGCCTTCCATCGCCACGCCATTGACGATGCTCGCATCGCCGATGAGCGACACGACGCGCCGCCCCTCGGGGTGCTCCGGAGACCATCCCTCGCCGTTGAGCAGATCGCCTCGCGCCATGCCGACGGCGGTGCTGATCGCGGTGCCGGCGTGCCCAACGGAGAAGAGGTCGTAGGCGCTCTCACGAGGCTCGGGGAAGCCCGCCATGCCGCCGCGCTGTCGCAGCTTGGGCAGCAGGTGGGTGCGACCCGTCAGGAGCTTGTGGGGATAGCACTGGTGACCGACATCGAAGAGCAGTCGGTCATGACCGAAGTCAAAGACATAGTGAAGGGCGATCGTGAGTTCCACCACGCCGAGGTTCGGGGCGAGATGACCGCCGCTTCGGCTGATCTGCTCGCAGATGGCGGCTCGGATCTCGGCAGCGACTTCCGGCAGCGCAGTGACCGGCAGCTTCCTCAGGTCCGCGGGGCTCTTGATCGTTGAAAGCAATGTCATGTTCATCCTTGAGCCTGCGAACCAGCGTGCGGTCGCTCCAGCGCACCCTGTCCCGGATTCGATGTCCGGATCAAGGGGGATTCTAGTCGGATCGGGTTCAACGGGTTCGGGTGGCGAGGTAATCGGTGATCTCGCGAAGGTGCGAGGCGTCGGCGCCGAGCGGCTCTGTCACTTGGTGGGCTTCTCGGGCCAGACGGTCGATTTCGGACCGTGTGGTCGGGATCCCGTGAACCGCCGGCCAGGTGAGCTTTCCCGCGGCGCGATCCTTGCCGACCGCTTTGCCGGCGTGCTCGGCCGTCTGCGTTTCGTCGATGAGGTCGTCGACCACCTGAAACATGAGGCCGATGGTGTCGCCCCAGCGCGTGAGCTGTTCGATGATCTCATCGGGCGCCGACACGGCGATCGAGCCCATGCGACAGGCGGCGCGAATGAGCGCGCCGGTCTTGTTGCGATGGACTTGATCAAGGCGCTGCGCCGCCGACTGGGAGGCATCGAAACCGCCGAGCGTGTCAAGGACCTGGCCGTTGATCATGGCCGTGGTGGCCGAGGCCAATTCCGCCACGAGGCGATCGGAGTGGCGCGGACTTCGAGCCGCTGTTTCGAACGCAAGTGAGAGCAGGGCATCACCGGCGAGAATGGCCATCGCTTCGCCACGGGCGATGTGAAGCGTGGGGCGTCCCCGGCGAAGATCGTCGTTGTCCAGCGCGGGAAGATCGTCGTGCACCAGGCTGAAGGCGTGCACCATTTCTACGGCGGATGCCGCATCGAGGGCATCCTCACGACGCCCGCCCGCCACCTCGGCGCAGACCAGCGTAAGCAGGGGGCGCAGGCGCTTGCCCCCGCCGAGCAGGGCGTATCGCACCGCTTCCCGAAGATTGGGAACGAGGCAGGAGCGCTCGACGGAGAGCGCCAGGTGCGCCTCGATCTGCGCCAGGAACTCCGACTCGCATTGAATGATCGGCTGCGCGGGGGCCACGGACATTTCCGGGATTCTACGAAGTCCTTCGTCTCTTCGTGCCTCCGTATGATGCGCGTGTGGCCGATCTCTGGGCGTCATTCCTGAGTTCCATGCAGCGAGGCGGCTTCGTCATGTGGCCGCTCTTGGCGATGAGCATCGCGATGGTGGCGATTGTGCTCGAGCGCGCGTGGTTCTGGCTCTCTCTGCACGGCCGCAAGGGTCGCGCCCGATTCGCCCGACTCGTCGATGCGCTTCGCCGTGGCCAGCGGGAGCGCGTCATGGCGATGCGGGCCGAGCGCCTCGACCCCTACACCGAGATGGCTGCGGAACTGGTGCGGCTCGGGCCGACGGAGTCCAACGCGGTCGCCATTTCGGAAGAGGAGCGGCCTCGCTTTGATCGCTTCCTGGGAACGCTCGGCACCATCGTGACCGCGGCACCGTTGCTGGGAATTCTCGGCACGGTCAGCGGCATCAGCAAGAGCATCGCGATGCTCGGCGGACGGGCGACGGCGGACATGAGCGGCGTGAGTCAGGGCATTGCCGAGGCGCTCGTGACGACCGCGACGGGACTGTCCCTCGCGCTGCTCACACTCCTTCCGTACATGATCTTCCGCACGCATGCGGATCGAGCGGTCGGCCGCATGGAGACGCTGATTGCCGCAGCGCAGGGGGGCGCGCTTGGAACCACACCGTCGAATGAGGGGAACCACGATGCCGATGCTCGATCGCGACGACCGCTGGCCGGCACGACCGGATGAGGCGCCATGCAGGAGGGCGCCCGCGGCGACTTCACTGTTGTGCTGGCGGCGTTGTGGCATGCTGCTGACGACCGTGGTCGTCGCTTCGACGCTGGCGTGGGGTGCGGTGGACCTCGCGCTTGGCGAGGATGACCATTCCGCCAGCGAAGGCGCTCGCGCGACGCCGGCCGGGAGCGTGGCGTCGCGAGCGGCGGGGTCGCCCAAGGGAAGTGATGCCCCGAGCCTCGGCGCACCCTTCATCCGTCGCGCTGAGCAGCCCGACGGCGAAGTGACGCTCCGCATCGTGTCGCGTCGCTACCGCCATCCGGATCGAAGCGAGGAAGTGACCCTGACCGGCGTGGCTCACCTGGGAACCCGCGCGTACTACGAAGCGCTGCAACGCCACCTCGATGCGCATGTCAAGGTGCTCTATGAGTCCGTCATGCCTCGAGGCGCCGCGGCGTCGCCCGGAAGCGATCCCGTGCAGGTCACGCGCGACCGGATGCTCTTTCTTCGCAGCGTGATGGTGGCCCTGCGCGATGCGGAGCGAAGCGCGGGGCGCGAGGATCGGTGGCCGACGATCGAGGAGACGCTGGCGAGGGCGCATGAGGTCGATGGTCGCTTCGCACCCTGGGTGCGCGGCGCCGCGAACGATGCGTGGGGGCGAGCGATCTCTGTCGAGACCGGGGATGATGGCGCATTCCTGCTGCTCAGCCTCGGCGCCGATGGCGAGCCCGGTGGAATTGACGCCGATGCGGACATCCGGCTGCGCACTCCGCGGGAGCGCCGCGCATCACGCTCGCGGGAGGAGGCTCTCCAGCCGCAGCTTGCAGCGATGCTCGGCATGGCGTTCCAACTCGATGCGATGGACTACCACCGGCCCCATTGGGTCGTGGCGGACATGGATGAGCGCCAGCTTGTCGAGGAACTTGCCACGCGGGGGGTCGATGGCGCCCCCTTCGTTGGAGCGGTCGGTGGTGCCGGGGCGGTCGCATCGGTCGCAGGCGCGGCGGTGGCGCTCGTCCGAATCGCAGATGCCATGAGTGGCGGACGGGTGCGAGCCTTCGTGACGCTCCTCATGATCGAGACGCTTTCAGCGGTCGATGAGAGCACGCTCTCGCGCGGCATGCCCTCGGGGTTCATGGAAGTCATCCTCGATCGTCGCAACGATGTGGCGTGGGAGGCGCTGATGCGCACCCTCGACGGAGGGGCGCCGCCGAAGTCGGTGGCGGTCTTCTATGGCGCAGCGCACATGCCGGACCTCGAGCGGCGCCTGGCTGCGGCCGGGTGGATGCCTGCCTCCGAGGAGTGGTTTGACGCGATGTCCCTCAATCCCCGGCGTGCGGGTCTCGATCCAGCCACGGTCGAGGAGATGCGCCGGATGCTCTCTCAACTCATGAACGAGATGGGTGCCGGAGAGGGGGCGCGGTGAGCAAGGCGATCTCCTCGCGCGCGGCCGATGAGGGTTCGATCTCGCGATCGAGTCAGGCCGTCCACATTCAGGTTGAAGGCGAGACGACTCCGCGCGTCGTGCCGTTCCGCAGTGGCATGGAGATTGTCGTCGGGCGCGACGCGAGCTCAACGATCAGGCTGGCCCACGATGCGGTGAGCCGTCGCCACATGCGCCTCTTCGAGCGCCATGGTCGCTGGTTCGCGGAGGATCTCGGGAGTCGTCACGGCACCATTCTCGATGGTCTCCTGCTTCCTCCGAATCGCCCCGTGCCGGCGGCCACCACCGGAACGATCGTGGTCCGGCCCTTCGCTCTGAGATTCAACTTGGGCGGGATGGTGCAAGCGAACGCCGGGCGAGCAGCGCAGGCGCATGATGCACCAGTGTCGAACTCCGATGACTCGAGGGGAGCCGCCGCCAGCGATCCGCTCAACAGCGAGGCGCCCTTCACGGGCTCGCCCATCGACTCCGAGGAAGACCTCTCGAGTGTCGTCCAACGACTCGATCCGGCGAGGCTCGAAGCGCTCAACAGTCGGCGGCTCTCGCTCCTCCTTCAAGCGATCGAGGCGATTCATTCGGCGCGTGATGAGCGAGGTGTGGCCGAAGCCGCGACCGAAGCGCTCATCACCGGCACCGGGTTTGCCCGCGCGATGTTCCTCAAGTGGACGAGCGATCTCGACGACCTTCGCACGCTCTCGATCCGCATGGCCGGTGACGGCACCGATGCGCCGAGCGCCAGGGTCAGCCGCACGCTCCTTCGCGCCGTCACCGATGCCGCCCCGGTCGTGCTGGAAGATCATGCAACCTGGCGGGAGGCGGAGAGCATCGTGAGTTCCGGTGTGGCGGCGGCACTCTGCGCTCCGGTTGTCATTCCGCCGCTCATCGAGGCCTATCTCTATCTCGATTCGCAGCGCCGGTCGGCCCGGCCCAATGCCGACGCCGCGACCTTCTGTCATCTGGTCGCGAAGGTGTGCGGACTCGCGATTGCCAACCTCCGCCGGATGGCGGCCGAGGCGCGGCAGCGCGAACTTGAAGAGCAGCTCGCCCTCGCGAGGCGGGCGCAGCAGCGCCTGCTTCCCGGTGATGAGGGAGTTGCGAGGGGGTGTCGCTGGCGCCTGATGACGAAGCCCGGACTGGTCGTGGCCGGCGACATCGCCGGGGTCATCGATCACGCCGATGGACCGACGATCTTCGTCGGCGATGTCCGCGGCAAGGGGGTCGATGCGGCCATCGTGATGTCGATGATCGCCTCCCATCTCGCCGCAGCCATCGAACATGGCGGGGCGCTTGAGGAGATCATGGCGCGCCTCAACGGCTTCGTGCACCGCCATCGCCGCGACGAGTCGGACTTCGCGTCGCTCTTTCTCGCACGGATTGACCCCTCCGTGCGCTCCTGGACCTGCGTGGATGCGGGGCACGGACTCGTCATGCGGCTGAGAGACGGTCGCGCTGAGACGATCGAGGCCGAAGGCGGACCGCCACTGGGGATCTCGGAGAAGACCCACTTCGGCGTCAGCCGCTTCGAGTTGCTTCGGGGCGACCGGCTCGTCATCTACACCGATGGCGTGAGTGAGCAGTGCGCGGCCGATGGTGGCGACATGCTCGGTTCACGCCGCATTCACGAAGCGCTGGCGGGCTCGTCGTCGGCGTCGGAGGCGGTGGAGCGCATGGATCGACTGCTCCGCGGGCATGCCGGCGGCGATGTCTTCGCCGACGATGTGACGATCCTCGGGATCGACCTCGCCTGAATGGCGACGCACCCGCCGCGCGAAGGGCGAGCCATCTCTTATGGCAGCGGAATCGCCGGGGCCCAGTTCAGCCAGCGAGGATCGACCTTGTCGGCGAGATCGAAGATGGCGCCGGACTCGGCCTGCGCGCCGGGAGGATCGGGAGTCGCAAAGCCGATGCCTCCAACGAGCACGCTCTCGACGCTCTCGACCTGCGTGGAGAGGCCCGTGATGCCGAGGTCGAGCGAGAAGCCCGATGCATTCCAGAAGCGCGAGCGCTCGCGGACGAGCGTCGCGAAGCGCGGTTCGATTCGGGCCGTGACGATCGCGCTTCGCGCATCGGTCGAGAGCTGGAGGTCGACCACCTGACCGATCGGCATGTCGCGGAAGAGGATCGGAGAGCCTCGGCGCAGCGCCTTCAGGCGCGGGGCACGGAGCTGCACAATCAAGCCTGGTTCATCGGCGACGGGGGGCCGCGCGAGCGCCTCGAAGCGGCGCGGAGCCGCCCCCTTCTGACCCGGCTGGCAGACGATAAAGGGACCGCTGGCGAGCGTGCCGAGACCGCGAATTCCCTGGAGCGAGATTTCGGGCCGCTCGATCCAGAAGCGGGCGTCGGCGTGCAGCAGGGTGCGTGCCCACGGCTGAATCTCGATGACCGCCATCGGGCGCAGGCCGTCCGGCAGCAGCGTCACCTCCACCACGCGGCCGATGACGACACCGCCGCTCTTGACTGGCGTGCGGCCCGCTTCGAGACCATCGGCGCTGGCTACCACCACTTCGAATCGCGGGCCCTGAGAAAGCCAGTCGCGAAGGACGAGCGCGGCTGCAATCAGAAGGGCCAGCAGTGGAATGATCCAGACCGGCGAGAGGCCACCCGCCGGTCGAAGCTCGGCGACGGGCAATGCGTCGGGTGGGCGCGAGGGTGGCGTGATCGGGCGGGGCGCATCCGGAGCGGTTTCGCTGGACGCTCGAGTGGCGTGCACTTCGTCGCTCATGGTTGCGCCTCGACCACAGGGGCATTCTGCCAGATCAGACGCGGATCGAAGCTGGCCGCCGCAAGAAGGGAGAGCACCACCAGTGCGGTGTAGGCGATGAGACCGGGACCGGGCAGGACCACGGCCAGGTCACCGAACTTGACGAGCGCGATCATGACTGCGGCGAGGAAGACATCGATCATGGCCCATGGGCCAAGGAAGTCGAGCACGCGATGGAGTCGGGCCCGCTCGCGGCGCCCGCGCGGGTGAGTCGCCGCGACGCAGAGCCAGAACATGCCGATGAGCTTCGCCAGTGGAATGACCATGCTCGCGATGAAGACCACCGTGGCCACGCCGACACTTCCGCGCTCATAAAGCTGCACGACGCTCTCCCAGACCGTGGCATCCTGCCGGACTCCGAAGCGTTCAATCGAGAGGATCGGAAGGAGATTCGCGGGGAGGTACATCGCCAGCGCGGCGAGCGCCAACGCCGCGGTGCGTTCAAGGCTTCCCCGGCGATGGGTGATGGCTGCGCCGCAGCGGGCGCAGAAGGGTGTCCGTCCGGCGCCATGGGGCGGAATGCGATGAACGAGCCCGCAACGCGGACAGGCATCCACAGTTTCTCCGCGCCGCGTGGCGGGATCAGTCAAAGCGTCAATTCTCAGTGTGCACGGGCTGGAGGCGATCCGGGTCGCTCAGGTCGGCGCGGTTGGTCCAGAGCGACATGTCCCAGAGCTCCTTGTAGCTCGCCTTGCGCTGGCTGCCGTCGGCGGTCGCGTAGACCACCGAGTTGTAGCGCCTCAGCGGCACGGCGCCGGGTGAGAGCACGGTCACGGAGGTTGTGTCACCGCCTGGTCCGATGGTCCAGACGGGCGTCTGCGCAAGGAACGGCGGCGTTACCCAGGCGGCGCCGGGCTCGGTGTCGGGCACATCCTTGATGACTCCCGGATCGGAGAAGACGCTGGCGCAGAAGGTGATCATCTGGTCTGGGCGGGCGATGGCCGCGATGGTGCGAGCCACCGGCACGATGCGTGCGTTCGTCGAGGGATTTCTCGCGTCCACGAAGCGCATCGTCGGTGCATTGCTCACCGTTTCCCACCATCCACCGAGGTAGTAGGCGTTGTAGCCGAACTCAGGTTGCAGAGCCGCGGCCGCGCCGGGAAGCGTCGCCGCATTGACGAGCGACGGTGGCAGCGCAAAGGGCAGAGAGCCATCGTCGAAACGACCTTCGGCGAGCAGTTCGCCCGAACGACTCAGGTATCCGAGGAACAGTTCGGTGTTGAAGTCGAGGAAGCCGGCAAGGCGCCAGACATAGGTCTGCGAGAGTTCGGGATTGACCTGCTGACCACCCGGCAACCGGTATCGCACCTTCCACGAGTTCTGCACCCCGGTATCGAGAAAGCCCGGCAGGCAGTTGCCGTCGTACTGCGTCGAGTATGTGCTCCACCCGAGAAAGAGCTGACGAGCGTTGGCCAACTGCTGGGTTTCCCTTGCACTGCCTCGTGCGGCGCGAAGTCCCGTGAGCAGGAGGCCGATGAGAATCGTGATGATGGCGATGGCCACCAGCATCTCAACCAGCGTGAAGCCGGACGCCTGCCCGGGGTGTCGGTTCTTGAATGTCCGCATATGGAGGTCTCCGGTTTCCGGAAAGATACGGTTCAGTCGAGGGTCATGCTGCAAGAAAGATGCATCGAAAGTGACATGAAGCCCTTCGGCAGCGTGCCACGGGCCCCTCGACATCGGGTGCGGAAGCCCAGCGGCTGTTCCCGCCCAAGGGGCTCGAGCAGGTGCTCAACGCCCGCTGACGGTGACCTTCTCGACGAGCCCCGCCTTGATCTTGTCGATGCCTGATCCCAGCTCGCCGATCGGGTCCGGTGGCACGATCTCGACGACCTTCTCGCCCAGTTTCGCCTCGCCTCGGTTCACTCGATCCTGGAACTTGCGGCACTCTTCAAGGAGCTTGGGGAGGATCTCCTCCTCGGGAACATTCGCGACCCGCTGGCCCTGCACATAGATGATGCCGCGACGGTCGCCTGCAAAGACGGCGACATCGGCACCCTCGGCCTCGCCGGGACCGTTCACCACGCAGCCCATGACCGCCACCTTGATCGGAAGCGTGATCTCGCGCTCGAGGGTCCGCTCCACTTCCTTGACCAGTGTGAAGAGGTCGACCTGGATGCGGCCGCAGGTGGGGCATGCAATGAGGTCGACGCCGCGGCGCGTGCGCTTGTCGAGGCAGTAGAGGAGCTCGAGCGCATCCTTCACCTCGTCGATGTGGTCGCTTGCATAGGAAATGCGCACCGTGTCGCCGATGCCGTTGGCGATGAGCGAGCCGAGCGCGACCACCGAACGGATCGCGCCGGTCGACTTCGGTCCGGCGTGGGTGACGCCGAGGTGCAGGGGGTAGTCGAATCGCTTGGAAATCTCAGTGTACGCGTCGATCACGAGCGTCGCGTCCATCGACTTGGCGCTGATCACGATGTCATGGAAGTTGCGAGCGTCGAAGATCTCCAAGTACTCCTCGAGCTTCGCGATCATGAGCGCCAGCAGGTGGCCCGACTTGTGCCCCTGGAAGTACATGCCGAGCTCCGCGGCGCGGCGCTGCTTGTCCTTGCGCTCGATGATCGAGCCTTCGTTGACGCCGATCCGGATGGGGATGCCGCGCTCCTTGCAGGCGTCGATCACCTTGTTGACCTGCTCGCGGTCGCTGATGTTGCCGGGGTTCAGGCGGATCTTGTGAACGCCCACCTCGACCGCTTCAAGGGCTCGCTGGTAGTGGAAGTGGACATCGGCCACGATGGGGATGCGGACCTGCTTGATGATCTCCCGCAGGGCGTCGGTGTCCTTTCGCTCGGGGACGGCCACCCGGACGATGTCGGCGCCGGCCTCGCGATAGCGCTCGATCTCCGCGACACAGGCGTCGATCTCGTGCGTGTAGCCGGCGGTCATCGTCTGGACGGCGATGGGGGCGTCGCCTCCGATCTTCACGATGCCGACCCGGGAGTCGCCGACCGAGACCTGGCGCGTGATGCGTCGTGGTTGCATGCTTGGGGATTCTACGCGGGCGCTGACCGGGACCCGGACGCGCTCGCCGATCGAAGGCCGAAGCCCTCAGGTGATGGGAGCGCTCGCCAGTCCGGTGTGACTCGAGCGCTCGACGGGCAACGCACTCGCCCCCGCCGCGCCGTATTCTCGCCGCCGCTCATCAAGGAGGCACTCGATGGGGTCAGAACAGACGCCTGCACACTTCGCTTCAGCCGGATCCAGCGGCTCACCGTCGGACGCGCCCGCGATCTTGGGCATGCGCCTGAGCGCCATGATGTTCCTCCAGTACGCCATCTGGGGGGCGTGGCTTCCGATCCTTTATCCCTTCCTGCTCGGGCACAGAGGGTTCACGCTGGAACAGACGGGGCTCTGCCTCTCGGCCGGTGCGCTCGGCGCCATCTTCGGGCCGTTCATCGCGGGCCAGCTCGCCGATCGCAACTTCTCCACGGAGAAGCTGCTCGCGGCGAGTCACTTCGTGGGCGCGATACTCGTCCTCTCACTGGCCTATGTTGAGACCTTCAATGTCTTCCTGCTGCTGAGCGCGCTCTACGGATTCGTCTACGCGCCGACCTTGGCGCTGACGAACTCGCTCGCGTTCGCGCACCTGAAGAACCGTGATCGCGACTTCGGTCCCGTGCGACTCTGGGGAACGATCGGCTGGATCGCGGCGGGCATTCTGGTGGGACAGGTGCTCCTGCGCTGGCACACGCCTGCGGCTCCGGCCGGCGGCTTCGAGTCACCCGAGGCGCGGGCGGCCTTCGAGGCGAGCGTGGCATCTGCCCAGAACGCAGGTCGTGCCATCGCCTTCCAGTTGAGCGCGGTGCTCGGTTTCGTGATGTCGCTCTATTGCCTGACGCTACCGCATACGCCGCCCGCACGGAAGGCGAAGGAGAAGCTCGCCTTTGCCGAGGCGTTCCGTGAGATCCGCCTTCAGCCATTGATCACGCTCTTCCTCATCTCGATCCCGGTGAGCATGATCCACCAGTTCTATTTCATCTTCACCAGCGACTTCGTCGGCAAGGTCCAGAATGCGGCGAACAGCCTCGGGGCCGATCGCTTTGCCGCAGCCGTCAATCAGATTCTCGGCGTCGGCGGCGGTGGATTGATGACCATCGGGCAGATGACGGAGATCGCGGTGCTCGCGCTCATGCCGCTCGTCGCACCGAAGGTGGCGAGGAAATGGCTGCTGGCGGTGGGCCTCTGCGCGTATGCGGCGCGCATGGCCATCTTCGCCTACGCGCCCGAGCTTGGGCCGGTGATCTTCGGCGTGGCGCTGCATGGCCTCTGCTTCGGCTGCTTCATCTTCATTGCGTTCATGGTGGTCGATGAGAACACCACCGCCGATGTGCGAGCGACCGCGCAGAATCTCTACAACCTCGTCTTCATCGGGATCGGCATCATCGTGGGCAGCTACTTCGCCACGGCGGTCGTGGGCAACTACGCCATGGATCCCGTGCTCGACGCCGCGGGCCGGGCGGTGCTGAACGCTGATGGAAGCCCGGCGCGCGTGATGAACTACACGCGTCTCTTCACCGTGCCGATGTGGATCGCGCTCGGCTGCCTGGTGCTGCTGCTGGCCTTCTATCCATCAAGGAGCAGGGGAGCGGCTGGCGCCGCCGCAGCCGAGCGTCGGTGAGAGAGCCCCGTGCGTCCGCGCCTCTGTCGCGTTGTTTGATGCTCGAATCTCCCCGGAGCGCCCGACCTGAGGAACCTTCGTACCAATCACCCATGATCGAGAAGGTCGTCTTCAAGGGCTCTCTGCAGATCGCTCGCTGGCGAAGCGCGATCTGCAGTACTGGCTCTCCAGGCCTTCCTCCGAGCGCATGGCCCAGATCGAACGACTTCGCAGGCACGAGCATGGACATCTACCCCGACTTTCGCGATCCGCTGACGCTGTTCAACGCTCATCGCGTTGAGTATGTCATTGTCGGTGGATACGCCGTGGGGCACCATGGAGCAATGAGCGCGACAGCCGATGTCGAGGCGATCGATCGAGGAACCGGGGACGGTTGACGGTCCGAGCGACGGCGAGCGGCGGTGGTCATTCGGCGGGCTCACCCCGCCTTGCGGAGTTCGCGCTGCGCGTCGGGATGAACCGCCAGCTCAAGCTGCTCGCCGGGAAGCATGAGGTCGTCAAGCGGCGTGCCGTTGGCCACCGGAGTCTTGCCGTCCAGCCGCGTAAGCTTCAGCGGTTCGAAGCGCCTGACCGCTTCAGCGAGCGAGGCTTCGAGCTTCTTCTTCGTCGCATCGTCGACCTTCGCCCACGGCTCGCGCCCGCGACACTTGGGGAAGCGCGAACAGCCGAGCCACGGCCCGCGCTTGCCTTCCCGCAGGTTCAACGCCGCATCGCACTTGGTGCACTTGAGGTCCGTGACCAACGGAGGCGGCGCCGGGAACTTGAGCGTGCGCTTCTTCTTGTCCAGATTCAGGACGAACTTGGTCTTCGGGTTCTCGCTGGTCAGGAAGTCGCCGAAGCGTCCGGTGCGCAGCACCATCGGTGAGCCGTCGACGGGGCAGAGGAGATCGATCTTCTGCGTGAGCTGGGGCCGCCCGTCGCGGTCGATCGGGCTGGCGAAGTCGCACTCGGGATACGCGGTGCAGGAGAGGAAGCGACCGTTCTTGCCGAAGCGATACGCCGTGCGGCTGCCGCACTTGGGGCAGGCGTAGATGGCGGGCACGAGCTCCGCCTTGGCGTGGGTCATGCGCTCGTCGGCGTGATCGAGCGCCTCCCGGAAAGGTCCGTAGAAATCCCGCAGCATCTTCTGCCACGAGATGTGCTCCTCCTCGATCAGGTCGAGCTGCTTCTCCATCTCGCGCGTGTAGCCGACATCCATGAGGTCGGGGAAGCCCTGGACGAGCTTGTCCGAGACGACCATGCCGCGATCGGTGGCATGGAAGCGGCGATCGACCTGCTCCACATACTTCTGGCGCTCGATCGTGTTGATGATCGAGGCGTAGGTCGAGGGTCGGCCGATGCCTTCCTCCTCGAGCTTCTTGACGAGGCTCGCCTCGGTGAATCGCGGCGGCGGATTCGTGAACTTCTGGATCGGCTCGATCGAGAAGGGAGCGAGCGCGGCGCCTTCCTTGAGCTCGGCTGGAAGCACCGGATCATCGGCGGACTCGGGCTCGCCGAAGGCCTTGTAGAAGCCATCGAACGCAAGCTGTCGGCCACTCGCCTTGAAGAGCGGCGCCTTGCTCGCGGGCTTCGGTGCACCCTCATCGCTGCGGCGCAGGGTGACGCTCGTTGAGTCCCATTCGGCATTCACCATCTGGCAGGCGACGAAGCGCCGCCAGATGAGGTCGTAGAGCTTCCACTGCTCCTCCGAGAGCTTGCCGCGCAGCGACGCGGGCGTGCGCGTGACATCGGTGGGGCGGATGGCTTCGTGTGCTTCCTGCGCCGCCTTGTTGCTCGAACCGAAGAAGTTGGGCTTCTCCGGCAGGTACTTGGTGCCGAACGCGCGGCCGATGTGGTCGCGCGCCATGCCGATCGCCTCACCCGAGAGGTGCGTCGAATCGGTGCGCATGTAGGTGATGAGCGCCACAGGACCCTCGCCGGGAATGGCGACGCCCTGATAAAGCT
The DNA here is from genome assembly GCA_019636735.1 of Phycisphaeraceae bacterium. Lineage (NCBI taxonomy): Bacteria > Pseudomonadati > Planctomycetota > Phycisphaerae > Phycisphaerales > Phycisphaeraceae > Phycisphaeraceae bacterium. The sequence continues at coordinate 452,138 of JAHBWY010000003.1, read as the reverse complement.
GCTGCGCGAGCGCCATCGTGCGGTCGGTGTGGAAGCCGAGCACGGAGCTCGCGCCGATCTGGAGTGAGCTCGTGATGAACGGCGGGTAGGGCCGACTGGTGGTGCGCTTGCGCTCGATCGATTCGACGGTGTAGCGCACACCCGGACCGATCCGGCCGCGAACCGTCCGCACGATTGACGCGGGCCCCTTGCCCTCCGGGTCGGGCTTCGACTCGACCGAGATGTCGACGAGCCCGGTCGCCTCGGCGGCCTTCATGACCGCAGCCGTCAGGTCGAGGGGCTCTCGGCCGGCGGCCGCACCTGGCGCAAGTCCCGATCCGTCGCTCGTAGCAACCCCAACCGACTCGAGGGCGGTTGCGCCGATCTCGAACTTCTCGCCGTTCAACTCAACCAGTTCGCATTCGAGCGCCTTGTGCTCGGAGAGCCACTTGAGCCGCGCGGCGCGATTCGGTACTCGTCCGCGCGCATCGGGCGTGGACTGGAAGCGCTCCCACTCCGGCCCGAGCTTTGAGGCGAGGTCGAGCCCAAAGGTCATCTCCGCATCGATCTGCCAGCGCTCGTCAGGAATGAACGCGCGGATCTCCCGCTCGCGCTCGACGATCAATCGCAGCGCCACGCTCTGCACGCGACCGGCGCTTGTGCCTCGCGCCACCTTCTTCCAGAGGAGCGGCGAGACCTGGTAGCCCACGATCCGATCGAGAATGCGCCGCGCCTGCTGAGCATTGACCTTGTCGAGGTCGATCTGCCTTGGGTGTTCGAACGCGCGGCGAATCTCATCCTTCGTGATCGCATTGAAGACCACGCGCTTCGCCTGCTCCGCCTTGACTCCGAGCAGTTCGGCGAGGTGCCACGCGATCGCCTCGCCTTCGCGGTCAAGGTCGGTCGCGAACCAGATTTCACTTGCTTCCCGCGCCGCCTTGCGGAGTTCGGTCGCAATCTTCTGCTTCTCGGGAAGGACCTGGTACTCGGGTTCGAAGTCGTTTTCGAGGTCAACACCGGGGACCGGCTGCTTCGATCCCTTGGGCGCCTTGCCCGGCAGGTCTCGAATGTGACCCACGGACGCCTTCACCACGAAGTCGCCGCCCAGATACTTGTTGATGGTCTTCGCCTTGGCCGGGCTCTCGACGATGACGAGCTTGCGGCCTCGCACGGAAGCCACCGGCGGATCGCCCGCCTCGGCCACTCCCGCCGCGGTGTCCGCACGGCCCCGGCGCAAGGCTGGGTCCTTCGCGGCTTTCGACGAGGTTTTCTTCCGTGCAGCCATGATGAGGTTCGGCGAACAACCGGGATTGGCGGGGTCGCTTCAGGACGAGACGCCTCTCCGGGGGGCGGATTGAAGCGATCGGCTCATCGCTCCGTCAAGGTGAATCCTTTGAGCGGCCAATAACCAAGGACCCGTTCCACCAGAGCTTCGGGTCCCATTTCTCCATCGAGCCAGAGGGTGTTCGGGATCAGCCGAAAGCGCCGAAGCCAGGTGCGTTGCTGCTTTCCCAAGCGACGGGAGCGGATCTTCGTCTCTTCAGTCGCCTCTTCCAGCGTGACTCGACCGGCAAGGTGCTCGGCCATCTCCCGGTAGCCGACCGCCTCAATCGCCTGCCGCGTGAGAGGGCCCTTGGCCAGGAGCGCCCGCACTTCCTCGACGAGCCCGCGCTTCAGCATGGTCCGGACGCGCTCATTGATGCGCCGGTTGATCGCGTCAACCGGCCACTCGAGCCCGACGAGCGAGAGGCCCTCGGGCAGGGGACGCGGAGTGTCGCTCCACTGCGTGCGAAGGACCGAAGGCGCCTTTCCGGTCAGTCGATGCAGTTCGAGCGCCCGCAGCGTGCGTCGTCGGTCGTTCGAGTGAATCCGCGCCGCCGCTTCCGGGTCGATCGCTTCAAGGCGCGCCCGGGCCTCTGCCGTCGGCAGCGACTCGAGCTCCTGTCGAAGTGTTGGATCGACCTCAGGTGCCTGGACGACGCCCTCAAGAAGTGCCCGCACATAGAGATTCGTGCCGCCGACCACGATCACCGCCGCGCCGCGCGCGTGGGCCGAGTCGATCGCCTCCCGAGCGCCGCGAAGCCACTGCGCCATGGTGAACTCACCCTCGTGTGGATTGGCGCAGTCGATGAGATGGTGCGGCGCAACTGAGCGCTCCTCGGGTGTCGGCTTCGCCGTTCCGATGTCCATGCCCCGATAGACCTGCATGCTGTCGGCGGAGACGATCTCGATGTTGCGAACGCGCCGCGCAATGGCGAGCGCGAGTGCGGTCTTTCCCCCTGCGGTCGGGCCGGCGAGCAGGAGCGTCGGGCCGTTGAAGGGTTCCTGGGCGTCGCTCGATCGGCGCGGCGTGCTCACCCGCGTATATTCCCCCTCGAGGAATCCCGTGGCAAAGCGCACCATCGACAGCGTGGAAGTGGCGGACCAGCGAGTCTTCGTGCGGGCGGACTTCAATGTCCCCCTGGATGGTCGGGAAATCACGGACGATCGGCGCATTCGCCTGACGCTCCCGACCCTCGAGAGCGTTCTTTCCCGCGGCGGCAGCATCATCGCCGCGAGCCACCTCGGCCGACCCGAGGGCAAGGGCTTCGAGGCGGACTCCTCGATCGAGCCGGTCCGGAAGAAGCTCGAAGAACTCCTCGGATCGAAGGCTCGAGGCGGAGTGAAGCTCGTCGGCAAGGTCCCCACCGATCCCGAAGCGGCGGCGGCAGCGGCGGCACTGAAGCCGGGCGAGGTGCTCCTCCTTGAGAACCTCCGTTTCGAGAAGGGCGAGAAGAAGGGAGACCCCGCCTTCGCCGCCAAGCTCGCGGGCTACGGAACGATCTACTGCAACGATGCCTTCGGCGCCAGTCACCGCACCGACGCGAGCATGCTTGCGCTGCCGATGGCCATGAAGCCCCGTCATCGTGTCGCGGGACTTCTGCTCGCTCGTGAACTGATCTACCTCTCGGAGACCCTCGCCAACCCGGCGCGACCATTCGTCGCGATCCTCGGTGGCGCGAAGGTCTCCGACAAGCTGCCCGCGTTGAAGAACCTGATCGGGCGCGTGGAGTCGATCATCGTGGGAGGCGCGATGGCATACACCTTCCTCCTCGCGCAAGGGCACTCGATGGGTCGAAGCCGCGTCCAATCGGAGATGGTCGATGACGCGAAGGCCATTCTCGCCCTTGCCGCGGAGAAGGGCACCCAGATCATCCTGCCGCTTGACCATGTCTGTGCGGCGGAGCTTGCGCCGTCGGCGGTGACACGCACAGTCTGCGGTGACATTCCTGGAGACTTGATGGGCCTCGACATCGGTCCCGCGTCCGAGGAGGCGTTTGCCAGCCACCTGCTCAAGGCGAAGACCATCGTCTGGAACGGGCCAATGGGCGTCTTTGAAACACCACCGTTCAATCGCGGGACCAATGCCATCGCCAAGGCCGTTGCCGAAGCCACTCGGCGCGGTGCTACGACCATTGCCGGCGGCGGTGACACGGCGGCGGCCGTCGAGGCGGCGGGGGTGGCGGAGCAGTTGAGCCACATCTCGACCGGGGGTGGGGCAAGTCTCGAAATGCTCGAAGGCAAGCACTTCGAGAGCCTTGATGCCCTGGAAGACGCCTGATCGGACCGCCTCCGGAGTCGAAGGAGTTGAATCCCGTGGGAAGTGCCGCGGTATAGTGGACCAACAGATCGGAGATCTTCCATGACACAGAGTGTTCTCGCCCGCATCTCGCTCGCTGCCGCACTCGTCCTTGTTTCGATCGCCGGGGTCGGAACCGCGGTCGAAGCTGCTCCGCAGCAGGACAAGAAGTTGAAGCTCGGTGACGCCGCGCCGCCGCTGGATGGCATCACCGACTGGGTGCAGGGCGAGAAGCCGAACCTCAATGTCGGCGTGCATGTGATCGAGTTCTGGGCGACCTGGTGTGGTCCATGCCGGCGCGCGATTCCGCACCTGAACCGCATCTATCGCAAGTATCAGAGCCCGGCGTTCAGTGTGGTGGGCGTTGCCGCCGACGAGCGAGGGACGGCGATGCAGGAGAATGTGACCGGTGTTCGCAACTTCGTGAAGCAGCAGGGGGCGGCAATGTCGTACCGAGTCGCGGTCGACACGGCTCAGGATGCCAAGCGACGCTACATGGAGGCGGCAGGGCGCTCCGGCATTCCATGCACCTTCGTCATCGGACGCGGCGGTCGAGTCCTCTGGATCGGCAACCCCCACGACGATCGATTCGAGAAGATTGTGGATTTGGCCATCGCCAACAAGTACGACCCGATTCTGACTCCCAAGGGCTTCGAGGCGCTCGAAGCCGCGAAGCGGGCCGCAAACCTCCGCAACTGGCGCGAGGCGTACATGCACTTGGACAAGGGTGTGGAGGTCGATCCTCCGCTCTTCGGGTGGTTGATCGTCGAGCGCTATGTGATGACGCTCGAGCAGGAGAAGAATGAGGCCGAGGCGAAGGCGTACCTCCGCCGGATGTTCCCGGGGATTGCGACCGACCCGTACTCCCTCGGCATCGTCGTTGACGCCCTCTGCAAGGACCCGCGGATCAGCACCCGGGATCTCGATTCGGCGATGGTGTTCGCCGAGCAGATGAAGCGCGCCTCAGGCGCCATGCAAGCGCCCGGGCTCGCGGCCGTGGCCCTCGTGCACGCGACCCGCGGAGAACTCGATCAGGCCGTGGAAGTCCAGACCACAGCGTTCCTCGGTGCGCCCGTCGACGAAAAGCCTGAAATGAAGCGACGCCTTGACGAGTATCAGCGCATGAAGGCGCGACGCGATCAGGCCAAGCTCTTCTCCGAGTGAGAGAGACCTTCACCTTGCGGATTCGGCAGCGACCTCACGCGTGACTCCCTCGCCCGCCACCGGAAGTGTGACGCCGACCATGACGACCTTTCGCTCGCCGCCATCAGGCCCCCTGGTGGCGGCGAGTGTGCTTTCGGCGGACTTCACACGACTGGGCGATGAGTGTCTGGCCGTCGTTCAGGCTGGGGCCGATGCGATCCATGTGGATGTCATGGATGGCCACTTCGTGCCGAACCTCTCGATGGGTCCTGCCATCTGCGCCGCGGTGCGTCGCGCGGTGCCGTCGACCATGATCGATGTGCACCTGATGGTCGAGGACCCCGGCGCCTTTCTCAAGCCGTTCGCTGAGGCAGGGGCAAACCACTGCACCGTGCACCTTGAAGCGAAGGGCGATCATGCGGCGCTGGCGGAGCAGGCGCATCGACTCGGCATGAGCGCCGGCCTTGCGCTCAATCCGGACACGCCGATCGAGAGCGCGTGGCCGCTCCTTGATCGCTTCGATCTCGTGCTCATCATGAGCGTGCACCCCGGGTTCTCCGGTCAGAAGTTCATCAGCTCGGTGCTCGACAAGGTTCGCGCCGTTCGGGCACGCCTCGGAACTCGGGTTCGGGTCGAGATCGACGGAGGCGTCTCGCCGGCTACCGCGCATGCCTGCGTCGAAGCCGGCTGCGATGTCCTCGTCAGCGCGAGCGCGCTCTTCGGCTCAAGGGACTATGCCGGAGCGATCGCTTCGCTCCGAGGCTCGGGGGGCGGTACGATCCGCGTCTGACGAGGAGCACGCGTGGCTGAACAGATCTGGGAACCACAGGAGACGGTCGCCAAGAAGGGGGTCCCCGACGGGCTCTGGCTTCAGTGCCCCGCGTGCGGAGAGAGCATCTTCCGCAAGAGCCTCGAAGCGAACCTCCATGTCTGCCCGCGCTGCGACCATCATCACCGCATCAGCGGCCGGATGCGCGTCCAGCAACTCGTCGACCCCGACAGCTTCGAGGCGATGAACGCCGACATGGCGCCGATGGATCCCCTGCACTTTGTCGATCAGAAGCCCTACCTGGCGCGGATCTCCGAGGCCCAGCGCAAGACCGGCGAGAATGACGGCATCCAGACGGGAACCGGCTTCATCAAGGGTCGCAAGGTCGTGCTGGCGGCGCTCGACTTCACCTTTCTGGGCGGCTCCATGGGATCGGTCGTGGGGGAGAAGATCACGCGCTGCGTCGAGTGCGCCACGGACCAGGATCTGCCGCTCATCGTCGTGAGTTGTTCAGGCGGGGCCAGAATGCAGGAGTCGGGCTTCTCGCTCATGCAGATGGCGAAGACCTCGGCCGCGCTCGCCCGCTTCGATGCGGCCGGCGGATTGTTCATTTCGATTCTTGCTGACCCGACCACCGGCGGCGTCACGGCGAGCTTCGCCATGCTCGGCGATGTGATCCTCGCGGAGCCGCGTGCCATGATCGGCTTTGCGGGGCCGCGGGTGATTGCGCAGACCATCCGTCAGGAACTCCCCGATGGCTTCCAGACCTCGGAGTTCCTGCTCGACAAGGGTTTCGTCGATCGGATCGTGCACCGCTCCCAGCTCCGCAGTGAGATCAGCCGCGTCATCGACTATGCGGGCAAGTGACCTTCTCCCGAGCGGGCGACGCGTCGCGCGGGAGCGGCCTGCGGCGGTGCCAGAGCCATGACGGCTCCGTCCGCGGTCGCGCCGTCTCCAGGGCGTTGGCGCACGCTTTTCATGGTTGCGGGTTGCACGCTCGCCTATGGACTCCTGCTGCTCGCGTCGTTTCCTCCGTGGAGCCTCTGGATTCTCGCGCCGGTGGTCATCACGCCGCTCGTGATCGCGGCCGTGCACCTCGCCCGCGCGAGTGGGGCGGTCAGGCTCGCGGGTGTCGCGATCGTCTGGCTCTTCGCGCTGCCGGCGTGGCTGTGGACCGAGCGCTGGATCATCGATGTCAGCGACGCCGGATGGCCCGCCCTCTCGGCGCTCATGGCCATCTGGCCGGCGCTCTTCGTCGGCGGGCTCGCGCGCGTCGTCCGCACGAGCCCGGGGCTCTCGTGGCGCGCGATTCCACTGGCCGCAGCGCTCCTCTGGACCGGCATCGAGTGCTTCCGTGCGCATCTCTTCTTCGATGGCTATCCCTGGTATCTGCTGGCCCATCCGCTGATCGACGCGACCTGGGTGGCGCAGATCGCCGCATTGGGCGGAGTCACGGTGCTGAGCGCCGTTTGTGCGTGGACCGGCTCCGAAGTGGCGCGAGTGATCATCCATCGAGAGAGCAGACCACGGCCTTGGAAGGCGCTCGCCCCGGTGGTCTCGGCGTGGATCGTCGTGATCGTGATCGGACCGATCGAACTCGGGCGCCTCGACCTTCGCCCCGGCCCTTCATTGGCCGTCATCCAGACGAATGTGCCCTCGAGCAACAAGGTGGCGTGGAAGTTCGAACAGCAGATCAGGGACTTCGAGCGCTTCCGAGATCTCTCGGTCGAAGCGATCGTTGAAGCGCGTCGGCGAGGGAGCGATCTTCAACTGATCGCATGGCCGGAGACGATGCTCCCCGGCTTCGGGCTTGAGCGGGACACCATTCGACTCCAAATCGCTCTTCAAACTCCGCCTGCCGACCTCTTCTCCTCGGCCATCGAGGAACTGGTGGAGAAGGGGGGCGTGCCCATGCTCCTCGGAAGCAACGCCTTTGAAGGGTTGACGGAGGATGGTCGGCGTTGGCACTGGCACCGGCGCTACAACAGCGCCTATCTCGTGCGCGGGGAGCCGCCGTACGAGCGCTACGACAAGATGCAGCTCACCCCCTTCGGCGAGACGATGCCGTACATCCGCGCCTCGAAGTGGCTCGAGCAGAAGCTCCTTGATCTCGGGGCCCGGGGTTTCACCTTCGACCTCGATGAAGGCACCGAACTCGTCGTGTTCACCCTCGGCGATGGAACGCGGATCGTGACTCCGATCTGTTTCGAGATCACGATCCCGGGGCTCTGTCGAAGGCTCGTCGTCGAAGCTGGTGAGCGACGCGCCGATCTCATCATCAATCTCTCCAATGACGGCTGGTTCGGTTCGGTCGACGACGGGCGTCGAGCTCACGAACTCGCGGCCCGCTGGCGCGCGGTCGAGCTTCGGACGCCGGTCGTCAGGGTCGCCAACACGGGGCTCAGTTCGCTCATCGATCCAGCGGGTCGGGTGATCACCCGCCTTCCTCCGCGCGAGGATGGCTGGCTGCTGGTCGAGCCGCCGCTGGCGAAGGGCCTGTCGCTCTACGCCCGAATCGGGGATGTAGGATCGTGGATCATGATGCTCGGCGCCGCACTTCTCGCAGCAAGGACCTTCATGCCCAATCATCGCCGCGCTCGTTCATCCGCTCGTGCCATGGCGCTCTTCGCGCTGCTGGCGCTGCCGCTCGCCTGCGATGCGCCGCCTGCGAAGCGTTCGCCGCAACCCACGCCCCCGGTCGCCTCACCGGGAGTGGCCCGCGCTGACCTCGGTCTCAACGCGCCGGTTGATCAGCAGGCCTGGAGCACGCGCGAGCAGAGCGTGGCGCCTGAAGTCGCTCGGGCATCGAGTGAATCTCCGGCGCGGCCGACCTCGCCCGGGATTCCCGTGATGAGTTCGGGCAGCGCCTATCGCAGCGCGGTTGATCTCCTTCAGACTGCGGCCCGATCAAACTCGCCGATCCTCGTCGCCAATGCGATCGAGGAGTTGACCATCGACCCTGAGGCGCTGCGGCCTGTCGTCGGCAAGGCGCTCGTCCATCCCAATCGAGGTGTTCGCTTCGTTGCGGCGATGGCCGTCGGCAAGGCGCGGCTCGATGAGATGGCGAATCTCGTTCAGCCCCTGTTGATGGATCAGAGCGAGTCCGTCCGTGCCGCCGCCATCTTCGCGCTCGCCCGCCTGGGTTTGCCGGTGGACATGACGCCGCTCGCCGAGATGGTGCGAAGCGACAACCCAGAGGTCCGTGGAAACGCCGTGATGATCCTCGGTGACCTGGGGAATCCCTCGGCGATTCCACTCCTTCGCAGCACCATCGGACTCGGCATGACCCGCGCCGATCCCGCCCGGCGCCGCATTACCGACCTCCAGACCGCCGAGGCGCTCGCGAAGCTCGGCGAAGATTCGGAGCTCGAGCCGATTCGGGCGGCTCTCTTCGCTCCATCGCACCAGGCGGAGTTCATCGCGCTCGCCTGCCAGATGGTGGCCCGAATCAGGGACGGCGGATCGATCGGAACCCTCCAGGCCGTGGCGTATGCGGGCGGGGACGCGACGCGGCCGCCGGAGATTCGCCTTCTCGCCCTGATCGCACTTGCCGATCTCGGCGCCGGCGACCCGACCATCTGCACCGACTTTGCCCGGACCTGGCTCATGGACCGTAATCCGCAGCTTCGCTCCCTCGCGGTCCGGGCGATGGCGGCGTGCGGCCACGGGTCCGCACTTCCGCAGGTGGAGGCGCGCCTCTACGACTCAAATCCGGAGGTTCAGATTGCCGCCGCCGGGGCATTGCTCCGGCTTGCCGCAGGTGGACACATTCCCCGGAGTCGTTGACAGGACGCGAGGCGTCGATGTACAACCAAGACTTGCGATTTTCATTCGCTCCATTGCCCCAGTGGCGAACGAACGCTCGCTGGATCGCCTGAGGACCATCCGTGCACATCCTGACCAAGATTTTCATCGTCATCGTGTCGCTCTTCACCGTGGCCCTCGTGCCGCTGGTGATGGTCAATGCCGCCAACGAGCGAACCTTCAAGAGCCGCTGGGAGTCGGAACAGGCTCGCGCCAACGAGGCGATTCGTGATCGAGACGCCACCCGCGCTCGATCGGAGAGCGAACTTCAGGCTCGCTCGATCGAACTCGAGGGACTGAAGGTCGCGCTTCGGGAGTCCGAGGCTCGCAACAGTGAGTTCCGAAGCCAGATCACCACCCGCGATAGCGAGCTGATCGGTCTTCGCGCTCGGCAGGATGACTTCAACGCGATCATGAAGACCTACGCCGAGAACGACAAGGCGAAGACTGAGATCGTGAACATGCTCAACCGCGAGATCATTGCGGTGCGCAGCCGGCTGACGCAGGTGGAGCAGGAGTTCGTGAAGCTCGACGAGGACCTGACGGCCACCCGCGCGAAGCTTGATGTCGCCGACGCCTCGCGTCGCGCCCTCCAGGAAGAGGTTCAGCGCCTCATGGAAGAGCGCGATCAGGCGATGAGCACCATCAGCAAGTTCGTCGCGTGGGTCGGACCGCTGCCCACGGGCGGCAATGTCTCCTCCATGACCGACGCGCTGCGGATTCCCGCCGATCGGTCGCTCTCGGCCACCATCATTCAGGTGCGGCGCGGGCCTGATTCGGTGCTTGCGGAAATCAACGCCGGCAGCCGTGATGGCGTTCAGCCGGGCTGGGTCATGACCATCGCCGATGGCGGCAAGTTCATCGGGAACCTCCGTCTGACCACCGTGGACCTGACCCGGTCGACCGGCGTGGTGGAACTCGAAGATTCGCAGGCTCGCGGCGAAGTGCGCACCGGCCAGAAGGCCGTGGCCCGAAAGGGCGAGTGATCGCATCGTTGCGTCCACTCTGCTCTCACGCCGTCGACTCTCCGTTCGCTCACCTTTGGTGCATTCATGACCCAGCTCACCACACCCGTCGCCCGAACCGGCAGCCGCCCGGATGTCTACTCGGGTCTCCTGGCCGCGGCGGCGCTGATGCTGCTCGTCGGGATCATCTTCGTGGCCTTGCGGAATGTGGAGCAGACCACGGTGCAGGGTCAGACCGGGGGACCGTTGCACTATCTCGAGCGCTGAACACGCGGCGGCGTGACTGCACCGCCGCAAGGAGGCGATCGCGGTGAATCTCGACTCGCTGCTTGGGTGGTTCAGCGTCGACATGGGTATCGACCTGGGGACCTGCAACACGCTCGTGTGCGTCCGGGGCGAGGGCATCGTGCTCAACGAGCCTTCCGTGGTGGCGGTACGCAAGGGCACCAACAAGGTCATCAACAATGGGACCGCCGTGGGTTGGGCGGCGAAGGAGATGCTCGGCAAGACTCCGGGCTCGATCAGCGCCATTCGCCCGCTCAAGGATGGCGTCATCAGTGACTTCGAAATCACCGAGGCGATGCTGAGCTACTTCATCCGCAAGGTGAATGGGCGCAGCCGGGTCATCGGGCCGCGCGTCGTCATCGCGGTGCCGAGCGGCATCACCGCCGTCGAGAAGCGGGCCGTGCTCGACTCCGCCGAGCGGGCGGGTGCTCGGCGGGTCTATCTCGTCGAAGAGCCGATGGCCGCCGCGATGGGCGCTGGGCTTCCGTTCCTTGAGCCGACGGCGAGCATGATCGTCGACATCGGCGGAGGCACGACCGAGGTCGCGATCATGAGCCTCGGCGACATTGCCAGTTGCGAGAGCGTCCGCGTGGCGGGCGATGACCTCGACGAGGCGATCATCAGCCACATGAAGAAGCACTACTCGCTCACGATCGGCGAGCAGACGGCTGAGAAGATCAAGATCGAGATCGGCTCGGCGGCGCCGGTGACGGAGACGCTCACCATGGAGGTGCGCGGGCGGGACATGGTCACCGGACTTCCGCGGAAGACTGTCGTCACGAGTGATGAGATTCGCGAGGCACTCGCGGAGCCCTGTCGGGCGATCACCGAGGCGGTGCTTCGCACCCTCGAGAAGGCCGAGCCCGAGCTTGCGGCCGACCTCGTCAACAACGGCATCACCCTTGCCGGTGGCGGAGCGCTCCTGCGCGGCATTGATGTCGTCCTTTCGAACGCCACGGGGCTCGAGGTGAAGATCGCCGATGAGCCGCTGACCTGCGTCGCTCGCGGGACCTCGATCTATCTCGACAATCTCGAGCTGCTCAAGGTCACCATGGAGTCCGATGCGGATGGCCCGTGAGTGGCGCCACGCCTGAAGAGGAGGCGACATTCTTCGGGTGCGCTCTCAACATCGCCGGTCGAAGTTTGCCCTCATGGTGGTCATGGGAGTGGCGGCATGCATGCCCCCGGCGTGGCTTGCGCCGTGGAGCAGCGATGTCGCGGCGATCGCAGCGGTGCCGATCCGTCCACTCGAGTGGACGCTCGCGCGCGTGCGTCGGGCGCTGCGGCCGGCGGCGACGGCGCCGGGAGATATCGACGAGCGCCTGCGCGAACTGACCGAAGACCGGGATCACTATCGAGCGCTCTGGTTTGCCGAACGGCTTCGCGTGGGCGAGGTCGAGGCGAGGCTTGAGGCGGTGGAGGCGGTCCGGCGCTTGGACCGCTCCGGTGCGAGGCCGATCTCCGCGTCGATTCTGGCCCATGTCGCGGGTCCGGGCTCCGAACTTCTCGCCGTGGATGTCGGGCGCGACGCAGGCGTCAGCGCCGGTGATCCGGTCGTCGTCAAGGGCGACCGTCTGCTGGGCCGGATCGCCGACCAGCCACAGTCGCACCGGGCGCTGATCGTGCCGACGACCCATCGATTGAACGGACGGATCGACGCACTCATCGACCCGGGGAGCGGCGGTGATCCTTCCGGCGGTGATGCCGCCTTCGTGCCGGTGCAACTCTCGCCGCAGGGTGGTGATCGTCTTGTGGGGGAGATCGCGGCCGGTGGTCGCGTGGCGGTCGGAGACATCGTGCGCCTCGCCGATCCTGCGTGGAAGCGGGCGGCGCAGGGGATGAGACTGGGCGTCGTGCGCTCGATGCGACCGCTCGACAGCAATCCGCTGCGCCTGCGCATCGAGGTCATTCCCGAGGTGGAGGTCTCGCGGGTCGGCGTGGTGGTGGTCAAGGGGGACGCCGAGCCGTGAGGTTCGCCCTCTTCATTCTTGTGCTTGGAGTCACCCTCGCTGTCGACGCTGCGCTGATGCCCGCGCTCGAGCTCGGCGGCGCGGTTCCTTCGACCACCGCCATCTTGGTCGTGTTCGTGCTGCTCCTCGCGTCGCGCGACGCGGCATGGTTCGCGGCGGTGGCCGGAGGGGCGGCGCTCGACCTGATGGCGCCGATTCCCTTCGATGGCCGAACGATCGTCGTCGTCGGGCCATGGGCGCTGGGTTTCGCCTTCGGAGGCCAACTCGTCCTGACGCTGCGCGGTGCCCTCGTGCGCCGACATGCGCTGACGCTGGCGGTGGCGACCTTCGTCTTCCTGATGGCGTCGACCGTCGTGTGGTGCGCCATCTGGTCGCTTCGAGGGTGGCTGCCTGAGTCGCTGCCACCATGGGGAGGCGACTCGGTGCTTCGAGAGTTCGCCATGCGAAGCCGCTGGGCGCTCTGGTCGGGTGCCGTTGCCCTGCCGATTGGCTGGTTGCTGATGCGCACCATTCCCGCGTGGGGCTTCCCGGGCGTGGCGGGGCGATCGCTGAGGTAAGCGCCCCGGAGCCTGCCGCCGTCCACTGTTAGAGTGCATCCATGGCGCGATCACATCCGCCGATCATCCTCTTCGACGATGGCTTGGGTCGATTCGGGCCGCTGACTGACCTCCGCGCGAGCTTTGAACTCAGGAGTGGTGCGCTGTCCAACATCGAGCGTCTGGCGCCCGTCGCCGCACTCTGGAGTGCGCCGGACCTCGCACCTCTCCTTGACGCGAGGCACTCCCTTCCGGTCAATCGGATTCCCGAAGGAGTGGGTGAAGTGCTCCTCCTGAACGGTCGGCTCCTCGATGCGCGGCGCTTCGTCGATGCGACCACGCCTCTCTTTGAAAAGCGCAGTGGTCATCTCGTTGCGGCCCGGCTCTCCGCCGCGGCGGCGCTGCGCTGGCTGGAGCATGGGGATCTTTCCGGAGCCGCCGGGCGAGTGGAAGAGGATGGAACGCTCCTTGCGGCGAGGCCCTGGGACCTGCTCGAACCGTCGTCGTTCGCGGCGCGAATCGCCGACGATGTCCGGCAGCGCTTCGCCTCGCTGCCTTCTCTCGCCACTCGGGCGGGAGTGACCGTCATTGGCGCGGCACCCGCATTGGCCCATTCCTCGGCGACCGTGCTCCCCGGTGTCATCATCGATGCGCAGGAGGGGCCGGTGGTGATCGATGAAGGGGCGACGATCCGTCCCGGAGCGGTGCTTGTCGGGCCGACCTTCATCGGTGCTCGGTCGATTGTGGCCGAGCGAGCGCTGCTCAAGGCGCGCACGGTGATCGGTCCGCATTGCCGCGCGGCGGGCGAGATCGGGAACACGATCTTCCAGGGCTTCTCGAACAAGGCCCACGACGGTCACCTCGGCGACTCCTTCGTGGGCGAGTGGGTCAATCTCGGTGCGGGCACGACGAACTCGAACCTCCTGAACACCTACGGCGAAGTGACGCTGCGGCTTGAAGCCGATGCGCCGCTCGAGCGCAGCGGTCGCCAGTTCCTCGGTTCCATCATCGGCGACCACGCGAAGACAGCGATCCTGACGCGTCTCACGACGGGTTGCGTCATCGGCACCGGCGCGATGATCGCCACCAGTGTGTTCGCGCCGGCGTTCGTGCCGCGCTTCGCATGGCTGACCGATGATGGAAGCAGGCTCTACCGATTCGAGAAGTTCATCGAGGTGGCTCGCGCCGTCTGGTCGCGGCGCGGGGTCACGATGCCGCCGGCGATGGAGGCTCGACTTCGCGCCCTGCACAAGCGATCGCGCGGCACCTGGCCCACGGCCTCCGCGTGATGGGCGGTGAAGGAGCATGAGCCATCCGCCCACTCTCTACCTGATCGACGGTCACGCCCAGTTCTTCCGCGCCTATCACGCCATTCGCACCGGGCTGCGAAGCGCAATCACCAATGAGCCGACCAACATGGTCTTCGGCTTCACGGGCATGCTCACGAAGCTCCTGCGTGAGCAGACGCCGGAGTTTCTCGCGGTGGTGATCGATGCCTCGGGCGACCATGGGACCTTCCGGAGCCAGCTCTACCCGGAGTACAAGGCGCACCGCGATCCACCACCCGATGACTTCGAGCCGCAGGTCGAGCGCTGCATTGAGCTCTGCAAGTTGCTGCACATTCCCGTACTCGCGATCGAAGAGGTCGAGGCGGACGATGTCATTGCGACCGTGGTCGGGCGCGTCCGCCGCGAACACCCGGAAGTGCGCATCAGGATCGTCAGCAAGGACAAGGATCTCGGCCAGCTTCTCGATGAGCAAACGACACTCTTTGATGCGCACACCGGGGAAGAGCTCAATGTCGAGCGCCTTTTCGACTCCAAGGGCGTTTCGCCGTCTCAGGTCGTCGACATGTTGGCGCTCATGGGTGACACAGTCGATAATGTGCCCGGAGTCCGCGGCATCGGCCCCAAGACCGCAGCGGCGCTGATCACAGAGTTCGGCTCACTTGAGGCGCTCCTCGCCAATCTCGACAAGGTGAAGGGCAAGAAGCGCGAGGCGATCGAGCAGGCGCGTGGTGTGCTCGCGCTCTCGAAGCAACTGGTCGCACTCAAGGCCGATTGCGAGGTGCCCTTTGACCTCGCGAGCACCTGCGTTGATCTGCGCTCGATCGATCCGGCGGCGGTCCTCGAGCTCATGCACACGCTCGGCTTCGGGCGCCTGCGCGATGAGATCTCGGCGCTTCTCGGGGCGGGCACCGCGCGCCGCGCGGGCGAGACTCCGCCGGCCGGGCTCGCCGAGGGCGAGGTGCCAGCTGGTACGGCTTCGCGATCAAGGGGAAGAACGCGAGGGACGGGAACAGGCTCGAAGCCACCGACCAATGCAGGCGAGCGCGACGGTGGGCGAGAAGTTGACGGCTCGGGAGACGGTGAAACGGCCGCGGTCGCCGATGCGCTCGATGCGGAGGGCACGCTTTTCGCGGGGAGCGTCGGGGCCGGGAGTGATGGCGCCGATCTCTGGCTCGCTCATCCGGCGAGTGAAGCCTTCGCGAAGGGGGCCTATCGGCTGCTCAGGGATCCGGCGTCCATCGCCGACTTCGTGGCGCGGGCGCGCGAGGCGATCGCACGCGGAGCCAACCTCGCGGTTGACACCGAGACCGACGGTCTCTCACCGGTCAGAGCGAATCTCTGCGGCATCAGCCTGAGTCTCGGCGTTGGCACGGGGGTCTATATCCCAGTCCGATCGCCGGAGCCGTCGTCGCACTGCACACTCGATGAGGTCGTGGCGATCGTCGGGCCGCTCCTTTCGGACCCGGCGACACCTGTCATCGGTCACAACCTCAAGTTCGATCTCAATGTGCTGCGAAGGCATGGGGTGCGCATC
Organism: Phycisphaeraceae bacterium; assembly: GCA_019636735.1. NCBI lineage: Bacteria > Pseudomonadati > Planctomycetota > Phycisphaerae > Phycisphaerales > Phycisphaeraceae > Phycisphaeraceae bacterium. The sequence continues at coordinate 436,245 of JAHBWY010000003.1, read as the reverse complement.
GGCACGCTCGCAGGCGATTCAATGGTCGCGAGCTACCTCGTTGATTCGACCCGCGCGAGCCACGGTCTCGACGCCCTTGCCGAGAGCCTGCTCGGCTATCGATGCATCCCGATCTCGGCACTCATCGGACGGGGCCGGGAGATGAGGACCTTCGACACCGCGCCGCTCGACCGCGCGGCGACCTACGCGGCCGAGGACGCGGACATTGCATGGCGCCTTCATGAGCGCCTGATCCGAGAGGTCCGCGAGAAGGGGCTCGAAGCGCTCTATCGCGACCTCGAAGTGCCGATCGTGCGCGTGCTGGCGGAGCTTGAGTGGAACGGCATTCGCGTCGACGCGGAGGAGCTCGAAAGGCAGCGGGCCGGTCTCGAGAAGTCCATCCACGAGCTGCGTCGCCAGATCATCGACCTCGCGCCGCGCCCCTTCAATCCCGACTCACCCAAGCAGCTCGCCGAAGTGCTCTTTCGCAAGCCGACCGATGATCCACCGGGCCTTGGTCTGCCCGTCATCAAGCGCACGAAGACCGGCGCCAGCACCGATGTCGAAGTGCTTGAGAAGCTCACCCTGAACCCCGAGGTCACGAGTGAGCTCCCCTCGATGATCGTGCACTATCGCCGGCTCACCAAGCTGGTGAACACCTATCTCGTCGCGCTGCGCGAGGCGATCGACCCCAGTGACGGCCGCATTCACGCGAGCTTCCACCAGGCGGTGACGGCGACCGGCCGGTTGAGTTCAAGTGACCCCAATCTGCAGAACATTCCCATCCGGAGCGAGGTGGGGCGGGAGATCCGTCGCGCGTTCGTGGCCGATCCCGGGAACCTTCTTCTGGCCGCCGATTACTCGCAGATCGAGCTTCGTCTGCTCGCGCACCTCTCGGGCGATGAAGCGCTTCGGGAGGCCTTCCGCCGCGGCGATGACATCCACCGCGCGGTCGCTGCGGAGGTCTACGGCGTCCCCCCGGATCAAGTGAGCGACGAGCAGCGCTCCGCCGCGAAGATGGTCAACTTCGGCATCGTCTACGGCATTACGGCGTGGGGGTTGGCGCGACGGCTCGGAGGCGGCGCAACGGTGGAGCGGGCGAGGAAGATCATCGAGGACTACAAGGCCCGCTTTCACGGGATCGATGCCTTTCTCTCCGCGTGCGTGGAGCAGGCGCGGCGCGAGGGATTCGTCTCGACCATCATGGGGCGGCGTCGCCCCGTGCCCCAGGTGCACTCGCGCAATCCGGCCGAGCGAGCCCTGGGCGAGCGGATCGCGATCAACACGGTGGTGCAGGGGAGCGCCGCCGACCTCATCAAGCTCGCCATGATCGAGGTGCAGCGCCTCCTTCCGGAGCGCCACCCGGGCAGTCGCCTGCTTCTCCAGATTCACGATGAACTGGTGCTCGAAGTTCCCGCCGCCGATGCGGAGTCGCTGCGGATGAGCGTCGTCTCCAGCATGGAGGCGGCGATGGCGCTGAGCGTTCCGCTGCGCGTCGACACCGGTGTCGGCCCGAACTGGTTCGAAGCGTGATCGCTCCGGGAGCGGCCGACGAAGAGCCGGGAACCTGAACGCGCCGGTGGACTTGACGAGTTGCGAAGGCGCCCTACACTACGGGGCCGAGGCCACCCCTCGGAACTTAGGGGCGGTAGCTCAATTGGTTAGAGTACCGGCTTGTCACGCCGGTGGTTGCGGGTTCGATTCCCGTCCGCCTCGTTCCTCGAGCCGTCGCAGATGCGGCGGCTCTCTTCGTTTCGAGGTCGCTCCGCGTCGCGTCGACGATGAGCGACCTGCGGGCGCTTAGCTCAGCGGCAAGAGCACTGCTCTTACACAGCAGGGGTCGCTGGTTCGAATCCAGCAGCGCTCATGGCCGGGGCCATCGGACAGGTCAGAGGCATGCAGGAAGGTTCGCCATCGAGCCCCTTGGTCGACCCGGAGCGGGCGGCGCTGCCCATCGACGATCACCGCGAGGAGATCATCGCGCTCCTGCACGCGCACCCGGTGGTGATCGTCTGCGGTGAGACGGGATCGGGGAAGACCACACGATTGCCTCGCATGGCCCTCGACGCGGGTCGAGGAGCCCGCGGTGCCATCGCCCACACCCAGCCGAGGCGACTGGCCGCCCGATCGGTGGCCGCTCGCATCGCGGCCGAAAGCGGAACGGAACTCGGCACGCTGGTTGGCTATCAGGTTCGCTTCGACTCGAAGGCAAGCGAGCGCACCCGCATCCGCCTGATGACGGACGGCATCCTGCTCGCGGAGTTGGCGGGAGACCCCTGGCTCCAGCGCTATGACACGATCATCATCGACGAGGCGCATGAGCGCAGCCTGAATGTCGACCTGCTGCTCGGCGCCCTGCGCCGGATCGTTGATCGACGGCGCGACCTGCGCGTCATCGTCACGAGCGCCACGATCGAGCCGGCGCGATTCTCGGAGCACTTCGGCGGCGCACCGATCGTCGAGGTCTCGGGGCGCCTCTTCCCGATCGAGATCAACCATCGCGACCCGGAGCAGGGCGATGTCGACGACCCGGCTTCACCCGAGGTGGTGGCTCCCGCCGTGCTTGAGGCGCTCGATCGAACGCCGGGCGGTGATGTGCTCGTCTTCCTGCCGGGCGAACGGGAGATCGCGGAGTGTCATGAAGCGCTCGGTCCGCAGCTCGAGCGGCGCGGCGTGACCATCTGGCGCCTCTCGGCCAGTCTGCCCGCCGAGGCGCAGGACCGCGTGCTTCGTCCGACCGGCCCGAGGCGGGTGATTCTCTCGACCAATGTGGCGGAGACGAGTCTCACGGTGCCGCGCATTCGCGCCGTGGTTGACAGTGGCGTCGCGCGACTGCGACGGTACTCGTCGCGGGCCCGCGTCGAGCGACTGCTCGTCGAGCCCATTTCGATCGCGAGCGCGGCCCAGCGAGCGGGGCGTTGCGGTCGCATCGGTCCGGGCCTCTGCATTCGCCTCTACACCGAGGCGTCGTTGGCCGAGCGATCGGCGCAGACCACGCCGGAGATCCTGCGCAGCAATCTCGCCGGTGTCGTCCTTCGCATGAAGGCCTCGGGCCTCGGCGATCCAGAGTCATTTCCATTCATCGACCCGCCCGCGGCGCGCCTCTGGCATGATGGCCTCGACACACTGGTCGAACTCGGTGCGATCTCGCGGCGCGGTGAACTTGCGCCCATCGGCCGTCGGATGGCGCTCCTGCCGATTGACCCTCGGACCTCGCGCATGCTTCTGGCGGCGCGGGAGTCGGAGTGCCTTCCCGAGGTGCTGCCGATTGCGGCCGCGCTCTCCGTGCAGAACCCGATCACCGTCGCCGCCGCGTCGAGGCATTCGAGCCGACCCGCGAGCGCTGGCATGGCCGAAGCCCGCGGAGGGGTGCCGCATGGCAAGGATGTGCCAGCGCCGAAAGTCGAGCCGGGTGTGGATGCCGTCGACGGACCCGCACCTGATGAGGCCACCACCGCGATTCGCCTGCTCGCCCGAGTGAGGCACCCCGACTCCGACTTCCTGACGCTTCTTCGTCTCTGGCATGAGGTCATGCTGGCGAAGCGAACGATGGGCTCGAACGCCTTCTCGCGCTGGTGTCGTGAGGAGGGCTTGGCGCCGCGGCGTGTGCGGGAGTGGATCGAGGTCCATGATCAACTGGCGCGCCTCGAGGTCGACTCCTGGCGACGCCGACGACGCCGTCCGAATCGGGCGGACTCAGGTCCGAAGGCGCCGTCCGCGCGAGCTGCGAGCGCTGCGAACACGCCAAGCGCTGCAAACGCTGCAGGGGCTGCCAGCGACGCGAACCCCGCCAACGCTACCGGCCCCGCAAGCGCCGCCAGCGCTGCCAGAGCTCCCAATGATCACGCGGTGCCGCGCCCTTTGCCCCCGCAGCGCGAGTCGGAGATCCACCGCGCCGTCATCGCCGGATTCGTCTCCCAGATCGGCCGACGGCAGGATGATGGCACCTACGCGGGGGTGACCGGCGCGGCCTTCGTGATTCATCGCGACAGCGTGCTCGCGCGGCGCTCGCCGACCTGGATCGTCGCCTCGGAGGTCGTGGACATCGGTCGCCGCAGCGCGCGGATGGTGGCTCGCATTCAGGCCGATTGGGTCGAACGGGTTGCGCCGCACATGGTGAAGCGACAGGCGAGCGAGCCCCACTACCTGCCGGAGTCGGGGCATGTCGCCGCATGGGAGAAGGTCGTGCTCGGTGCCCTGGTCCTGACCGCCCGTCGCCGTGTGCCCTATGAACCCATCGATCCCGAGGGAGCGAGGCAGGTCTTCATTCACGCGGCGCTCGTCGAGGAGCAGCTTCGCGGTGGGGCGGCCTTCCTCGAGCACAATCGCGCCCTTCGGCAGCGCCTCGAGGCCGTGGAACACAAGCGGCGCGAACATGGGCTTCTGGTCGATGTCGAGGCTCGCTTTGCGTTCTATGACGCTCGAGTGCCGCGGAGTGTCGTCAATGCGCCGTCGTTCAACTCGTGGCGGCGACGCGTCGAGGCGCGACAGCCCGAGACTCTCTTCATGAGTGAGCGGGATCTTCTTCGTGCCCCGATCGATACGAGCGCCTACCCGGACACTCTCGCGACGACGGCGGGCGAGTTGCCGCTGCGCTATGAACATGCCCCGGGCGCTGGTGCCGATGGCGTCACCATGCAGGTGCCCCTCGGAGCGCTGCGCACGCTCGACGGCGAGCGCATGGAGTGGCTCGTCCCCGGGATGCTCCAATCGAAGATCGAGGCGCTCCTCCGCACCCTTCCCAAGCGCTTGCGTGTGCGCTTCTCTCCGGCGCGCGAGGTGGCGGCGGGGGCGACCGAGCACTTTGCGTCGATTGAGGGGAAGGGATCGCTTCGCCGAGCACTGGCGGCGTACCTGTCGGAGCTGGGAGGTCTGCCGGTCGAGCCGACGGACTTCAGTCTCGACGCGCTCTCGCCCGAGTTTGCCATGCGTTTCGAGGTGATCGATGAGGAGCAGCGCGTCCTCGATTCGGGGCGGAACCTTGCAGAACTTCAGCAGCGCTGGGCGGGGGCGGCCGAGCGCCGATTCGCGGAACGGGCGAAGGAAGTGTCCGCGTCGATCGCCTGTTCGGGCCGTGTGGCGTGGGACTTTCCTCCGCTGCCGGAGCAGGTCGACCTCGGCCCGCAGGTGGGCGTCGCCTATCCCGCGGTGGTTGATGAAGGTTCAACCGTCGGGGTTCAGCTCTTCCCATCGATCGATGAGGCGGCCTCGGCCATGCGGCTCGGACTCCGACGACTGGCCCTCGCCGATCTCGGCTCAGCCATCGATCATCATCTCACCTTCCACGCGCAGTGGAAGGAGATCGAGTCACTGTGGCAAGCGCTCGAGCCGGCCTCCACGGCGCTCGCGTCCCTTCGAGGCGTGGTTGCGGAGCTTGCGGTCACGGCACCACCAGAGCCCCGATCCGCTGAGGCATTCGATGTGCGCGTGACCGATGCAGCGCCGAAAGTTCATCAGCTTGCCGATCGCGTGGCTCGAGCAGCGCTGCGTCTCCTTCGTGCCCGCGCGGCGCTCGAAGCACGACTCGCAGCAGCGTCACCCGCCGAGTGGCAACTTGCGAAGGAGTCAGTCGCCGACGCGCTCAGGTCGAACGCGGTTCCATTTCCGTCCACCGAGCCTCTCGATGAGATCGAGCGACGAGGTGAACTCCTCGATGCGGCGCTGCGGCGATGGGAGCGGCTCCCCCGAGGAGGCGTGCAACGCGACCACGACCTCTCCGCTCATCTGGTGACCTGGCTGCATCGCCGGGCGGCCGTACTCGCTGCGCATCCTTCGGGGGCCGCTCGGCATGGCGAGGCCGTTCAGTTCGCTAGAGAGGTCGAACAGCTTCGGATTCGAGTGTGGGCCGAGGGGGCGCCGCCCCGGGCTTCCGTGCTGGAGCGGCTTGAAGCTCTCTGGGCCAAGCTCGGCTAGCTCGGGCCAATCGGGGCAGTGGGGGAGGTGCCGCGTCCAGGCCGACCGGCCGGGGAACAGCGGGAGGGCCGGGCGGGGAGCGCATTGCTGGGTGCTGGCGGCGTCGGCCTTGCAGCGAACCGGGGCGCGGCTATTCTTCATGCAGTGTCGGGGGCGTTGGGTGGTGTGGGATGTTCTCTTCGAGGACTAGTGGGATGAACCAGAACTCGTGGTGGTTGGCGGCGGTCATGTTTGGCGCGGTTCTGGTGTCGCCTGTGGCGGCTCAACTTGTGCCATTCACCCAGGAGGCGTTGGCTCGTGGCGTCAACTACACGCCAGTTCCCGCGGGAGCCTTGTACAGCGGGACCCCCATCGGCTTCGCCGACCTCAATGGCGATGGTCACCCTGATCTCATCGTGATCGGCAATGCCGAGAATCGAGTCGGCATCTTCGAGAACGATGGGACCGGCCACTTCATCGATCGAACCGGGACTGTGGGCATTCCGCCGATGGTCAAGGGAAGCAACTTCGCAGCGGGCGACTATGACGGCGACGGCTTAGTGGATCTCGCCATCGCAAAGTTCGGCGGAGGCATTCATCTCTTCCGGAACCTCGGGAACTTCACCTTTGTCGAAGTGACGGCGCAGGCGGGGCTCACGGAGTTCGCGGCGACGAAGGGCCTTTCGTGGGGTGACCTCGACGGGGATGGCTGGATCGATCTCTTCGTTTGCAACTATGTCAGCGCAATTCCCGGAACCTCCAACGCCCGCAACCGTGTGTGGCGGAACAACGGCAACGGGACCTTCACCAATGTGGCCGAGGCGTGGGGCCTCGACAGCAAGGCCTTCTCATTCATTGCGGTCCTGACCGATCTCGATGGCGATGGTGACCTCGACATCTACCTGAGCAACGACCGCGGCATGATGATGCTCTTCGAGCCCAATCGCTACTGGCGCAATGACGGTCCGGGGAAATTCGTCGAGATCGGCCAGCAGAATGGCACGGGCGTGGCGCTCTTCAGCATGGGAGTCGCGGTCGGCGATGTCGATCGCGATGGCCGAACCGATCTCTACTGCACCAATCTGCCTGGGAATGTGGCGCCGCTCTTCGGGCAGAATCCGCTGCTTCTCCAGACCTCGCCGGGCATGTGGGTTCAGCAGCAGCAGGAGTGGGGCGTTCCGGTCTACGCCTCGGGGTGGGCGTCGATCTTCCTCGACATTGATTGTGATGGCTGGGAAGACCTCTTCGTCGTCAATCAGACTGCGTCGAACATCCTCTTCTACAACATGGGCTCGCCGCCCATGATGGACATGACGGCATTCCTCGGTCTCGCCGGACCGATCACCAATCCCTACAGCGCGGCATATGCGGACATCGACGGTGACGGCGATCTTGACCTTGCAGTGGCGCACCTCGGTTCGAATGTGCAGCTCTACATCAATCACTCAGGGGCCAGCAACAAGTGGGCGAGATTCGACCTGCGCGGAGAGAACAAGGACCTCCACGCGCTTGGTGGAACGGTGCGGGTACGAACAGGTTCCAGTTGGCAGATGCGCCAGCCGATGATCGGCGCCAACGGCTACCTCGGACAGAACGAAATGACCCTCCACTTTGGCCTCGCGCAGGCGAGTGTCATGGATGAGATTCAGATTCTCTGGCCCAACACGGGGACCACTCGAGTCCTGACCAACTATTCGGTGAACCAGAGGTGGACGCTCTGGCCTCCCTCGGCGCTGGGCGATGCCAATGGTGACGGCATCGTCAACCAACAGGATCTCTCGTTGCTGGCGGTGAACTGCTACAACCCGGTGACGCCCGGCCTCGAGCGCCTCGACCTCAACGGCGACGGCATGATCGACTTCGAGGACTACCTGTTGCTGACCGCGATCCTCACCGGTTCGATGGGCGACTTCAATCTCGATGGCGTGGTGAATGGCGCCGATCTCGCGCTTCTGCTCGAAGCTTGGGGCGAGAACGGGACTGGATTCGACCTGAACCTTGATGGCGTGGTCAACGGCGCCGACCTGGCGATCCTGCTGGGCAACTGGGGCTGAGCGCCGCGGGTCAAGCTGGTCCGAACCGAACGCTCAGGAGCGGCCGGAGTTCCCACCACCAGGCCGCTGCTCCAACTCGCGCCGAAGCAGGGCGTTCTCGCGACGCGTCGCCTCAAGATCGAAGGCGAGGTACTTGACAGTCAGGCGCAGCGAGTCAAGCGCATCTCGAAGCTCGAAGATGTGGCGCCGCAGCACCGGTTCGGCACCGGCGGCGTCGGGGTGAGTCTGGGCGAGCATTCGATCGACGATCTCCGCGAGCCTTGCCTGCAAAGAAGGATCCATCACAACTCCGCTCTTTCGATGATGACTGTCGGCGACTCCCGAACCACCCGGGGTTCGCCTGCTGCCATGGTGCGCGGCATCCGGGGGCGAGTGAAGGCAAACCGCCATGTTTCGGAGGAATGGGTCCGCAACATCCGCACAGTCGAACTGAGCGGACTCCCGGGAGGAGCGATTGAGACTGACGGTCGGGGTTGATGCGCGATCGCCCGCAGTCCGGCCGATCAGCCGCGCATCTGCTGGATGCGCTTGACCGCCGAGACCGCCGCAGCAGGCGCCCGCGAGAGCGCGGCCTGCACGGTCTGAGGCTCCCGACGCATCTCACCGAGCAGACGACCGAGGTGGGCATCAAGGTCGAAGCGCCAGCGCTTGTGGAACTCTTCGAGTTCGTGACGACTGAAACGACTGAGCGGGTCGTCGAGCCCGCTCTGGGCAATGGCCCACTCGATCAGGCTGCGCCCCTGGCCCGAGAAGCGGTAGAGGGAGAGTGTGTTCTCAAGGCGTCGGCCTGTGCTGAGGAAGGGATCGGTCGCACGCGGGGGCAGCGAACGCATCGCATCCTCGGGCTTGTTCTTCGCGATCTCACCGAGCCAGCCACCTTCGCGCAGCGCTTCGAGATCGACGAGCGTCGGCTGGACATGGAACTGACCTGCCGCATCGGCCGCGTCGCCGACCAGTTCAGGTGCCGCGACACTCGCCAGCAGGGTCTTCACGCCGACCGAGGGAAAACGAACCCAGATGCGCTGATCGCTCTGTCCCTCTCGGGAGATGAGTTCGATGCGCGTGACGACCCCGATTCCCCACTCGGGTCGCTTTGGATGTCGGATCTGATCCCCTTGCTTCAACGCCGCAATCGGCATAATGCTTCCCCGCGCTTCGCGCGTGCCTTGGGCGGCATCGGTGCCACGCTGCTACATTGCAGCCATGCCACGCGCGATGACGCTCGTATTCCTGGGCGACATCGTCGGTGCACCGGGGCGACAGGCCCTACGGCACCACCTGACGACGCTGCGTGAACAATACACTCCATCGGCGATCATCGCCAATGGAGAAAACATTCGGAATGGGTCGGGGATCACGCCGGAGCTCTACAAGGCCCTGCGGGAGATGGGCGTGGACGCCGTCACCCTCGGCGATCACTGCTTTCGGGACCTGAAGATCGTTCCGGTGCTCGAGGACCCCCAGGAGCCGATCGCCCGCCCCGCCAATCTGGCCGATCGGGCTCCCGGAAAGCGCTGGATCAGACTTCCCGCGACGCCGGAGCGACCGCGGGATATCTGGATCATCACGCTGCTCGGAAGAATCTTCTTTCCCATGCCGGCGGGGGATCCCTTCGCCACGGCCGACGCCTTTCTGGCGTCGATCCCGGAGCGGTCACCAGTCGTCCTCGTTGAAGCGCACATGGAGGCCACAAGCGAGAAGGCGGCCCTTGCCCACCACCTGGATGGCCGTGTCGCCGCGGTGCTGGGGTCGCATACCCATGTGCCCACAGCTGATGAGCGGCGCTTGCGGGGTGGAACGGCCTTTCAGACCGATGTTGGAATGTGCGGCCCTTATGACTCGGTCATCGGCCGGGATGCGTCGATGGTGGTGAAGCACATGGTCTCGTCACTTCCCGTGCAGTTCGAGGTTGCCAGCGGTGATGTCCGCATCTGCGGTGCCGCAGTGAAGGTCGATGTCGATTCGGGCCTGTCCCTGGGCATCGAGCGGTTCGAGCTTCGCAATGGCTGACCACGCCGGCCCGAGCGACCTGTCGGCAACGACACCTCGCGGTGCGAAGGCGATCTTGCGCCTTCTGCGCCCGGGCGATTGGGTCAAGAATGTCTTCGTTCTCATTCCGATCGTCTTCTATTTCGCAGGTGAAGGTCGCGGCGCCGATGCCGAGGCGATCCGCGCGGCGATCTTCGCCTCGGCGATCGCCTTCGTCTGTTTCTGCATGGCCGCGAGCGGCTTCTACGCCGTGAACGATGCGCTCGATGCGCCGGAGGATCGCACGCACCCGGTCAAGCGTCGGCGTCCCGTGGCATCGGGGGCGATCACGCCGGGGAGCGCGATCACCCTCGGTGCGGCTCTGATCGCGGGTGCGATGCTGCTCGCCCTTACGGTGAACCACGGGCTGGCCTTGACGGTGGCGCTCTATGCGCTCCTCCAGGTGGGCTACAACCTCCGGCTGAAGCGCGTGCCCTTCGTCGATGTCGCCTCGATCTCGCTGGGATTCTGTCTGCGGGCGATTGGTGGCGCGGTGGCCATTCAGGTGCCCATCAGCATCTGGCTGCTGCTGTGCGTCTTCTTCCTGACTCTCTACCTTGGTTTCATCAAGCGACTCTGCGACCTCGCGTCGGCGGACGCGGCGCGGCGGCGCGGCGACGCCGTCGAGTGGAAACCGCGCGCTGGGTACGAGCATCGCGATGAACTCAACTGGCTGCTCGCGATGAGCGGCGTCATGACGATCCTGATGTACCTGATGTACGCCCTCTCCGATCACGCGAAGCGGCTTTTCGGCGAGCGGGCCATCGGATTCGCGCTGCTTTCACCGCTGGTGGTGGTGGTCATCCACCGCTTCTTCCGCCGCGCGAATCTCGCACGCTCCGACAGTCCGCTGGGCATTCTGACCGAGGATCGCACCGTCCTCGTCGCCGTCCTGCTCTTTGCAGCAGGCACGCTGGTGACGCTCTTCGTGCCTCAGGTCGCTCCGTGGTTCGCGAAGCTTGTGGCGTATTGAGAGGGGTCGGGTGCCCGCTCAGGGCACGATGAGTCGGGGGCCACCATCACCGCCCTTGGCGGGAGGACGCGCCGCTGGAGTGGCCGCAGCGGACGAGGCCGACCCGGGGCCGGCGGCACCGCCTTGACCTGCGGCAGCATCGATCTCCCCCTGGCGGGCGACGAGCTGCATGATCTGCACGAACCGCATGCGCAGTTCGCGGATGATGCCTTCGAGGTCCTTCGATTCCTCGGGGGTGAGATTGCCCTTGGTCTTCTCTTCGAGCACCGCCAGGAGATCGATCGCGAACTTCGCGCCGATCGGGTCAACGATCACGCGACCCTTCTCGTCGCCATAGGCGCCGAGGCCCGACATCGCCTGGCTCGCGAGGATGCCGACAAGACTCCGGAAGTCGGCGGGGGGAAGACCTTCCGGCGAGGTTCCGCGAGCACCCTCGCGCGACGCACGCTCCTCGTCGATCTTCGCGAGTCGCTCCTTCTCCGCCTGCGCCTGCGCCTTCCAATCGGCGTCAACTTGCAGGCGGGGCTCGTCGGGCGGCTGGGTCATGGTGCTTCTCCGTGTGCGAGGGTTCGCGCCCGGCGGGCGCCGGTCGGATCATAGTCGTCCGCAGCGCCGTACAATCGACCGCCATGGCACTGCACCAGCCATCACGGGATTTCGAGCCGATTGTCTCGGCGACGCGGGGGCGCTGCAACAGTCGTGAACAGGGCTCATCGCAGGCAGCACAGAGTGCGGGCACGCGTCACCTGGCCCATGGCGGTGCGATGGCGCAGGTGACCCCGATGGTCGTGTGGCTTGTAGGACTGTTTGCGATCGTGCACGCGATCGTCGCTGGCGGCTGCGGCACGAATGGGTTCATTCCGGGCTCATTGCCGACCCTTTCGCCCGAGCAGTTTAATGTGCGCGAGGCACCCGAGGATCGCACGCCTCGGATCAGCGTCCCCGAGGCGGTCTTCACGCAACCCGAGGTCGTCGATGAGTCACGGGAGATCGAGGGCCCCGCGACGGACATCGTCGAGAGCCGCGAGCTCGCGCGCACCACGCTTCCCGATGGACAGCCCGCGGCGATTCCACTCGGCCCCGAGAAGATCGCTTCAGAGCTTCCACCGGGTCGGCCGTGGCCGGTTGATGGGCTCGTCGGGCAGATCAACGGCAAGGCGATCTACGCCGATGACTTCCTCGAGCCGATGGCCGATCGCCTGGCGCGCGTGGGCGCCAACACCGACCGCGCGCAGGCGCGCCGCGAGATCGTCGCCATGGTCACCGAGCGCTTTGAGCAGGAGGTGAACAACCGACTCATCATCTCGGAGGCGGAGAGTCGCATTCCACCCGAGGCTCGGGAAGGTCTCTTTCAGTGGTTGCGCACGCTTCAGGAGCAGGAAGTCGCCGAACGCGGCGGCACGCGATCGGCGGCCGAGGCGAGTCTTCAGGATCAGTTCGGCATGAGCGTCGAGCAGTTCATGGAGCGACGCAAGAACGAGGCGCTTGCGGCGGACCTCATCAATCGCCGTCTTCGACCTCGCGCGATCGTGAGCTGGCGCGACATCGAGCGCGCCTATGAGCGGAACTTCGACAAGTACAACCCAGGTCCGACGCTCCGAGTGGGGCGGATCATCGTGCCGACGCAGGGAAACACCAATCGCATCGCGGAGATCCAGTCGCAGCTTGCGGCGGGCGCGGACTTCACGACCATCGCGCGTGAGCTTCGCATGCGTGATGACGGCTTCTGGTTCGAGCGTCAATTGGGCGAGGGTGGAATTGAGGGGATGACTGATCTTCTCCCCGAGGTTCGCAAGGCGCTCGCGGAGCTTTCACCGGGGCAGACGAGCCCGCCATTGGTGCTTGGGCCAGCCACGATGTGGATCAGCTTGCTCGGCCGCGAGCAGGCGCCTTCCCGATCGCTCTTTGACCCCGAGGTGCAGATCTCGATTCGCAACGAGCTTGAGCAGACGCGCCTCTGGCAGGAGCAGGAGCGCTACTTCGACTCGCTGCGCAATCGCTGGATCACCGAGAGCATCGACGACATGCGGATGCGCCTGATCGAGATTGCGCTGCGGCGTTACTTCCTGCCCTGAGGCCCACTGCCGTCGCGGGGTCATCGTGCCGGGCGCTCTGGCGGCTCGATGGGGCGAGCACGAGGGCGGCGCAGCCAGTTGCGCGGGCGCACCACTCGGGCGGTGTACTCGCTCTCACTCGGCGTCGAATGCCGCGGGCCAGTGCTCGATGGCGGGCTCGCCCGGCATCTGGACCACGCTGATCACATCGAATCGGAAGCGGGCGCCGGCGAACTCGCGGTGCTGCGAGAGAGTGAGAGCGGCCCGGCTCAGGCGATGGCGCTTGCGGTGGTCGACTCGCTCCTCTGGGCGGGAGGAGCTCGCGCGGCGACACTTGACCTCAACGACCACGACGGTGCGCTCGTCGGGAGCAATCGCCAGCAGGTCAAGCTCATCTCGTCCCACCCGGAGATTCCGGGCCAGGATGCGATAGCCCTGCCGTTCGAGAAAGCCGGCGGCGGCCGACTCGCCCTCGCGTGCTGCCCGCATGCGTGCACCGGCCACTGGATCTGGTTGCCCCGGTCGCCCCATGAGGGCGAATGCTACGCTTGGCTCACCATGTCGATCGTGATCCTGGAACATTCTCCGAACTTTGGCGCAGGCATTCTCGCACGCGGCCTTCGTACGCTCGGCTCCCGCCTTCGGATCATTCGAGTCGATCGAGGCGAGGCGCTGCCGCCCGACCTCGATGGAATCACCGGCCTCGTGAGCTGCGGCGGTCCGCAGTCGGCCTACGGCAACGAGCCGTGGCTTGCGGCGGAGATGTCGCTCATTCGCGATGCGCATGGCGCGGGAGTTCCGGTGGTGGGGCTCTGCCTCGGTGCCCAGCTTCTCGCGCAGGCGCTCGGTGGCGAAGTGAAGAAGAGCGCGACTCCTGAACTCGGTTGGTTCAATGTCTCACTCTCCCCAGTGGGTCGCGAGGATCCAGTCCTCGCGGGCATTCCATGGACTTCGACGCAGTTCTGCTGGCACTTCGACGAGATCGTGACGGCGCCGCCGGAGGCCCGCATCCTCGCCTCGAGTGAGCGCTGCCGGGTGCAGGCCTTTGCCGTCGGTCTCTTCAGTTACGGCTTCCAGTACCACTTCGAATGGGATCGAGCGATCATCCTGAAGGAAGTCGATGAGTATGGCGATGAGGTGCGCTCCGCGGGAGCGTCACCCGAGGCGATCCGGAGCGGCGTCGATCAGCACGCGGCTGTTGCGGAGCGACTTGCGGAACGGCTGACCGAGCGGATCGCGCTCTGCCTGATGCCGGTCGATCGAGTGAACCGCGGCATCGTGCGTGATCTGCATCACTGATCGAGGCGTTGCGCGGAAGCCGATGATTGAGAAGGTCGAGGCTGGTCGCCTTCGATCAGAGTGAGTCGAATCAGTCCTGTTCCATCGCGGCACGCTGGTCATCATGGAATGGCAGGCCGTGAGTGAGTGACACGCTGGTCAGCGTGGAACGGCAGGCCGTGAGTGAGTTGGCCGCCGAAGGTCGCCTTGCGCGGCACCGCTCAACGGCGGGAAGTCGAGGTTGTTCGCTTCGCGCGGAGCCACGCTTCGATGGCATCACGCTCCCAGGTATTGATGCAGAGGGAGCGCGGAAGCCAGCCGCGCCGGGCGGTCATGACTCCGTAGCGCAATTCGTTGAAGTCGCCTTCGCCGTGGACATCGCAGTTGATGGCGATGGTGACTCCGGCATCGACCGCCATCCGGACATGCGCATCGCGAAGATCGAGGCGCAGGTGATTCGCGTTGATCTCAAGCGCCGTGCCGCACTCCCGCGCGGCGGCGATGATCGCGGGCATGTCGGGCTCGAGTCCCGGGCGTCCGTTGATGATGCGACCGGTGGGGTGACCGATGCAGTGGACCAGCGGGTGGCGCACCGCCGCGAGCAGTCGCGCGGTCGCCGTGGCGGGCTCCTGCCGCAGTGACGCATGAGGGCTCGCGATGACGAGGTCGAGCCGGGCGAGGAGTTCATCGTCGTAGTCGAGGGAGCCATCGGCGTGAATGTCCACCTCGCTGCCGGCGAGGAGTCGGATGCCGCCGATCTTCGCTTCGGCGGCTCGAATCGCGTCGATGTGGGCAAGAAGCCTCTCCGGAGAGAGTCCATTCGCCTGCACGCTCGAGCGGCTGTGGTCGGTGACGGCGATCGTGTGGAACCCTTGCGCCTTCGCCGCGCGGGCGAGCGCTTCGATGCTCATGGCGCCGTCACTGGCGGTCGTGTGCGCGTGGAGCTCGGCGCGAATGTCGTCGATCGTCACGAGGTCAGTGGGGATCGGCTCGGAACACTCGCCATGATCCTCGCGCAGCTCGGGGGGGATCCACGGCAGCCCGAGAGCCTCGTAGATCTCCTCCTCGGTCTTCCCTGCCACAGGACGAACGCCCCGATCCTGCGGCGCGGGCTCGCCATCGTCGGGGAAGAGCCCGTACTCATTCAGGCGGAAGCCGCGCGCGATGGCACGCTCGCGCAGACGGACATTGTGCTCCTTGCTACCGGTGAAATGGAGAAGCGCGGCGCCGAAGGCGCCAAGCGGTACGACGCGCAAGTCCGCCTGCATGCCGTTGTCGAGGCGCACCGAGGTCTTGGTTTCTCCGGCGGCGAGCACCTTCGCGACGCGCGGCAGTTCGGCATGGGGACTCGAAGCGGCGTCACCCGTGGCCGCGTGTGCGAGCGCTTCGCCGTCCACCGCCTGAGGCTCATCGGCTTGAGCTGCGGCGGGTGCACCCTTTCGCGCCTTGCCTGCGGCGCCGCGGCCCTTCGCGCCCTTTCGCGCTCCGCTGGTCGGAGCGCCGCCTGCCTTCGGGTCCATTGCCTGGAAGGCCTCTGAGACGGGGCCGGCGTTGTCGGCGGCGACCAGGATGTCGAGATCGCCGATCGTCTCCCGCCCGCGTCTGAGGCTTCCCGCAAACGCAGCGCGCTCAACCCCGGGCAGGCCCGCAAGCATGGCGACGATCGCCTCGGCCACTGGCATGGCGCTGCCGAGCCGGGCGCGACCGCCAGACTTCTCGAGGAAGTCGAGCGACTCGCGAAGGTTCGCGATCGATTTCGGCCCGAGTCGCGGCAGGCCCTCGAGGCGACCGGCATCGAGTGCGGTGCGAAGGCCAGCGATATCCTCGATGCCCGCATCGTTCCAGAGCATCCGCACGGTCTTGGGTCCGAGCCCCGGAATCCTGAGCATCGCGGGCACGCCCGGCGGCACCTCCGCGAGCAGCTCCTGATGCTCCTTGATGCGCCCGGTGCGGACGAATTCCTCGATCTTTTTCGCGCTCCCGCCTCCGATTCCCTCGATGGTGGTGAGCTCCGAGGGATCTCGTCCCACGATCGCCGCGGCATCCTCGCCGAGCGATTCCATCGCTCGCGCCACGCGCCGATGGGCATTCACGCGAAAGGGATTGGCGCCGGTCAGCTCGAGCAGGTCCGCCATGCTCTCGAAGATCTCGGCGAGCGATGCATTCGTGCTCATGGGATCGCGGTTGAGCGATCGATCGACGATCGGCCGGTCAACCCGGAGTGGGGGCGTCCGAACGCGCCCGGCTGGACTCGAACCAGCAACCTTCGGCTTCGTAGGCCGACGCTCTATCCAGTTGAGCTACGGGCGCTGCGGGGCGGAGATTGTAGCGGAGATGGCGCGTCTGCGGCAGCATCCTCTCCGGGAGCCGTGGGAGCCACGGAGAGAGGTTGCGACGCGTGCTCCGGCAGCGGATCAGTCATCGGCTCCAACGGAGTTTGCGCCACGCCCCGACGCTCGGCGCCGACGACGGCGGAGGCTTCGATGATCGAATCGACGAGCGGCAGCGGCAGCACGATGACGCCGAGCCCGCAGATGACCGCAGCGACCTTCGGCCATCGACTCGGCACGCTCACAACCAGTTCCGCGCGGCGATCGGCAACACCGACGATCGGCAATCCCGCGAGTCGCAGGTAGTACCAGGCGCTGATCGCACTGTTCACGGCCGCGATCACGATCAGCACCGTCTGGGCGTCGTTGATACCGGCGATGAAGAGATCGAGCTTGCCCCAGAAGCCGAGCAGTGGCGGGAGTCCGACGAGACTGCCTGCGCCGGCCGCAAGCATCGCCGCCACCATCGGGTGACGGACCCAGAGTCCGGAGAGGTCGTCGAAGGAGTCGACCTCGTCGCCGTTGGAGCGCTCGATCGCCGCGAGCGCCCCGAACACCGCGGTGTTCATGAGTCCGTAGCAGACGAGGTAGAAGAAGAGCGCATCGAAGCCGCCGAGCGCGGGGCCGACGATGATGCCGATCAGCATGTACCCCGAATGCGCGATCGAGCTATAGGCCAGCATGCGCTTCACGCTCCGCTGGAGGAGAGCGCCGATGTTGCCGAGCGTCATCGTCATCACCGCCAGCATCCAAAGCAGCGAAGTGAGCGGCAGCGGCAGGCCGTTGAGGAGCGCCCCGTCGGCTCCCGGGCGGTGGCCCTCCCAGCCGATGGTCGAGAGCACCATGATGAGTGTGATGAAGCCGGCAACCTTCGGAATGAAGCTCAGGAACGCGGTGACATGGACCCCGGCGCCCTCGTAGACATCGGGGGCGTAGAAGTGCATCGGCACTGCGGTGATCTTGAAGGTGAGGCCGAGGATCACGAGCGCCGCGCCGATGATTGCGAGGCCGTCGACACCGCCCGCGGCGATCTGCGCCGAGAAGACGGAGTGCATATCCACGAGCCGCAGCGTGCCGGTCGACCCGTAGAGGAGCGCGAAGCCGTAGAGGACCATGGCCGCGGCCATGGCGCCGAGGAAGAAGTACTTGACCGCCGCCTCCTGGGCGCGTCGCGTGCCGCGGCTGATTGCGACCATCACATAGGTCGGCAGGCTCGAGAGTTCAAGGGCGAGGAAGAGCCAGATGAGGTCGCTGGCGCTTGCAAGCAGCATGGCGCCTGACACCGAGAGGAGCAGGAAGGCGTGGTACTCGCCGCGCAACACGCGCACGGGGTCGAAGGGAGAGCGACCCCGCGCGATCGACTCTTCAAGGCGGCGATCGACCGCGCCTGCGCCGACCGCGACCAGGAGCAGCGAAACACCCGCGATCAGCATCTTCGCGACCATGCCGAGGTTCGGAAGCAGGTGGCCCGCATCGGCCACTCGATCGGGCTGCGAGACGAAGGGAATGATGACGAGTGCTGCGAAGAGGAACGCGGCCGTGATGGCGGGCACGGCGTCTCGAAGCTGCTTCGCGGGGGAGAGCCCCAGGATGCTCACGATCACCGCGCCTGCGAAGAGGACGATCTCGGGAATGATCGTGATGAGGCGCAGGCTCATGTCGGTCATGGGCGGCCTCCAGCGGTCTGTGACGGCGCGATCAGCAGCGAGAGCGGTGAGGTTCCGACCAGCGCCGCAGCCTCGGCCGCCGGCGTCGGCTCTGACGGAGCGGGTCGCACCTCGTCACGCACCAGCGCCTCCGAGGCGCGGCGTTCGCGCTCGGCGTGGTAGCGCTGCACCGCGGCGGGGTAGTCGGCAAGCACGATCCTCGCGCTCGGCATGATCGCCTTGAGAAGCGGCGTCGGCTGGAGTCCGATCCAGAGGCACACCAGCGCCAGCGGCGTGAGGATCGCGATCTCCCGGAACCCGAGATCGCGGATCGGATCGCGGCTGTGGAGATGCGGCTCGCGCAGCGGGCCCCACACCACCTTGCCGAGCATGATGAGCAGGTACATCGCGCCGAGAATGAGTCCCACGGCGCCGATCAGGGCGAACCACGGTCCAAGCACGCCGGGATAGCCCGTTGCCGCATCGTGCGATGCCGTGAAGGCGCCGAAGAGACAGAGGAACTCGCCGACGAAGCCGTTGAGTCCAGGGAGACCGACGCTCGAGAGCGTGAAGAAGACCATGAAGAACGCCCACACGGGCATGCGCTTCGCGAGGCCGCCGATCTCCTCCATGTCCTTCGTGTGGTAGCGCTCGTACATCATGCCGATGCAGAGGAAGAGCGCGCCAGTCGAGAGGCCGTGGTTCACCATGTACATCACGGACCCTTCGGCGCCGATCGGGTTGAAGGCGAAGAGGCCGAGCATGGCGAAGCCCATGTGGCTCACCGAGCTGTAGGCGATAAGTTTCTTCACATCGCGCTGCACCCAGCAGACGAGCGCCATGTTGACGATGGCGAGGAGACAGAGCACGGCGAAGAAGGTGCAGAGCGCCACCGCCCCCTCGGGAGTCATGGGGAGCGCGATGCGATAGACGCCGTAGGTGCCGAGCTTGAGGAGCGTGCCTGCGAGGATGACGCTGCCTGCGGTCGGTGCCTGGTCGTGCGCCAAGGGCAGCCAGGTGTGCACGGGGAAGAAGGGGGTCTTGACCGCGAATCCGGCCATGAGCGCCGCGAAGACCCAGAACTGCTGCCGCGAAGTGAGCCCATGCTCCGGGTGATTCGCGAAGTTCACGAGGTCGGTGATGCGGAAGCTCCAGGTGCCCGTTGCGTCCCACTGCTGCACCGCCACATAGACGATGCCCGCCAGCGTGAGCACCGATCCGAGGAAGGTGAAGAGGAAGAACTTGATGCCCGCGGCGCGGCGTTCCGGTCCTCCCCAGATCGAGATCAGGAAGAACATTGGGGCGAGCGTGAACTCATAGCCCACATAGAAGAGGATCGCGTCGCGGCTCATGAACGCGAGCTGCATCGCGGAGAGCAGCACCATGAACCAGCCGTAGAACTCGCGCTCGCGCGTGGTGATGCTCGTGAAGGAGCCGAGGATCGAAAGCGGCGTGAGGAAGGTGGTGAGCAGGATCAGCATCATGCTGACCGAGTCGACGCCGAGCTCGAGGCTCACGCCGAACCGCGTCATGACGCCCGCGCCGCCCTCTTCGGGCCAGAAGCGACCGGTGGTCCACTCCGGGAACTGGAAGGCCCAGATGACGCTCAGGAGGAAGACGACTGATGAGGCGCCGAAGGCGACCCACTTCGCCTGCCGCTCCGGCGCGGCGATGATGGCGCCGACGGCGACGAGCGGCAGCAGCAGAAGAAGAACGGCGATGGTCACGCGCCACCTCCCGCCACCCAGCGCCAGATGATCCACGCGAGGATGAGTCCGACCGCTCCGGCCATGGTCGTCGCGTAGCCCTGGAGCACACCGTTGTAGAGCGGCTGGAAGAGCCTGCCGAGCATCGGCGGAATGCGACCGATGCCGTTCACCAGAAGGCCGTCGATGAAGTGCTTGTCGAAGAAGTGGAGCAGGTGACCGCCGACCCACATCGGCAGTCGGAAGCAGGCGTGGTAGGCCTCATCGACATACCACTTGTTCTCCATCGCGGTCGGGAGCCATCGCGTGGCGCTCGAGGCGAGCAGGCCGCTCCTGATGCGATCGGCGAGGCGCCGATTCTGCAGGTGAAGGATGAACGCCACGAAGATGCCCGTGAGCCCGACGATGGTCGAGAGGACGAACATCGCCGTGTGACCGTCCATGCCGAGCAGATGCGGATGCGAGGTGTCGAGCGCCTCGGGCACCACGCCCATGATGGCGCTCGAGTTGCCGACCATCGACTCGACCCAGTTCACCGAGGAGTGACCGGACATCACGAGATAGGTCGGCAGACCGGCGAGGATCGCTCCGACGGCAAGAATGAAGAGGACGCCCTTGATCGCAAGTCGCGGCGCGTGGGGGTGGAAGTCGCCGGAGCCGTGCCCGCCACGACCGCCATGCCCACCATGCCCACCATGCCCACCATGCCCGGCGCTTGCCGCATGAGACGCGCTGCCATGAGCGGCGCCTGATGCATGCGCATCGTGGCCATGCCCACCATGCCCAGCATGCCCGCCATGCTCACCGTGCGCACCGTGGCCCGCGTGACTGGCGCCATGATCGTCGTGTGCGGCGCCGTGGTCGTCTTCACCCGGCACATAGGCGACCGGACCGGCGCAGACGCGGAACCAGACTCGGAAGGTGTAGTACGCCGTCAAGCCCGCCACGACCAGCCCGATCCACGCGAGCGCGGGCTGGGCGAAGGTCGGGTGGAACATCGCCCAGTAGAGGATCGTGTCCTTCGAGAAGAAGCCGGCGGAGAAGGGGAACGCGGCAAGCCAGAGGCAGCCGATGAGCATGGTCCAGCTCACCAGCGTGAACCCGGGCACGCGTCGAAGACCTGAAAGTCGACGCAGGTCGAGCTGGCCCGCGAAGCCATGCATGATCGCGCCCGAGGTGAGGAAGAGCAGCGCCTTGAAGAAGGCGTGCGTGAAGGTGTGGTAGCACGCGCCGTAGGTGGTGCCCACGCCGAGGCCCAGGAACATGTACCCGAGCTGGCTCACCGTGCTGTAGGCGAAGATCCGTTTGATGTCGTACTGCGCCATGCCGATGGTCGCGGCGAGAAGCGCCGTCAGACCTCCGACCCAGGCGACCGTCGTCATCGCCTCGGGGTTGATCACGAAGAGCGGGAACATCCGCGCGATCAGGTAGACACCTGCCGTGACCATCGTTGCGGCGTGGATGAGCGCGGAGACCGGCGTCGGTCCTTCCATCGCGTCGGGAAGCCAGACATAGAGCGGAATCTGCGCGCTCTTGCCGAAGGCGCCGAGCATCAGGCAGAAGGGAATGAGCGAAGCGTCCCAGCCACCGGCGGGATTGTCCGCTTCCTGGATCGCCTGGAAGAGCCCGTCGTACTGGAGCGTGCCGTAGTTGACCCAGATCAGGAAGATGCCGATCGCGAGGCCGAGGTCGCCGATGCGGTTGACGATGAAGGCCTTCTTTGCAGCGGCGACCGCGCTCGGCTTCGTGTAGTAGTAGCCAATGAGCAGATAGCTCGCGAGGCCGACGCCTTCCCAGCCGAGGTAGAGGAGGACGAGATTGTCCGCCATCACCAGCGCCGCCATTGCGACGATGAAGAGGCTCACCCCGAAGAAGAAGCGGGCGTAGCCCTTGCCGACATCGGACTCCATGTACTCGCTCGCGAAGATCGCGATGAGCGTGCCGAGTCCGGTGACAAAGAGCATCCAGAAGAGCGTGAGCTGGTCGACATAGAGCGCGAAGTGCGCCCCGATGCCGTGCCAGCGCCCGTCACCCCAGGTGAAGGCGATCCAGTCGAAGAGCGGGATCACCACCGCCTGATTCGGATTCACAGTCCGGAAGAGGAGGAAGACGAGAACGAACGAGATCGCGAAGGAGATGACCGTGACCGCCGCGGGCAGCTTGTTGCGGATGCGCAGCGCGCAGCAGAGGCCGCAGATGATGGCGGAGATCGCCGGCAGCCCGATGATCCACCCCGCCCAGGAGAGGTCCGGGGAGACGACCGCGGGATCGATCGGCTGGGCGAGGAACGCGGCGAGCGCTGCCGAACCCTCGTCACCGACCGCAGACGCGGGCATGGCCACCAGCAGCGACAGGAGCGCGCCGATGACCATCACCGGCGCGCGAAGCGCCGAGCTCAGGAGTCGCTGCGAAGTCGTGGCGGGTGAATGCGTCATTCCTGCAACTCCGACCAGACCTCGCTGTTGAGCGTGTCGCGACGACGGAAGAGAAGCACGACCAATCCCAGCGCGAGTGCCGCTTCCGCCGCGGCCACGGTGAGAATGAAGATGACGAAGGTCTGCCCCGAGTAATCGAGGTGCATGCGACCGAAGGCGACGAAGGCGAGCGCCGCCGCCTGGAACATGAGCTCGGTGCAGAGGAACATCAGGATCATGTTCCGCCGGGAGAGGAAGCCGACGAGACCGATCGAGAAGAGAAGGGCGCTCGTGATGAGCAGCACCTTGAGTGGTCCGCCGCCCATCGACTCAACCGCGAGGAGCGGCGAGGCGACCGCGGAGTGCGCGATCGGAAGCGCCGAGTCCACGAGCCACGGGCTCATGACTGGCCCCCTCGCCACGAGGCGCTCTCTCCGGAATCGCCCGGTTCATCGGGGTTCAGCCTGCGGAGCCCGGCCGCTTCGCGGCGCTCATCATCGCCGAGTTCGATCTGCTTGCGAGCGAGGACGACGGCGCCGAACATCGCCATGAGCAGAATGACGCCCGCGAGTTCGAGGCTCACGGGGAAGTCGGCCACGAGCGCCATGCCGACGCCGCGCGTGTTCGTGAGGGCGCGGTCGTTGGGAATCTCGACCTCGCGGGTCTGGTCCGACCCGGCGCTTGAGACGATCGCGAAGTGAGCGCCATCTCGATGCTCGAGATAGACGCCGGGCGACCAGGGGTGCACCTCCGCGATCGATCGATCAACGGTGCGTGCCGACTCGAGCACCAGTTTCGGCATGCGCGAAAGGGCGTCCCAGCGGATCTCCCGCGCCTCGCGCTCGACGCGGCCGGAGTGATCGGGCATGGGGCCCTTCGGTCCGAGGAAGGCCTCGGAGAGAACCATCAGCATGAAGAAGCCGACGACGACGGCGACGGCCGGTTCACGCGGGATTCGGTCGTAGTCTTCCTGGGAGGTGCGGCCGGGGCGAGCTTCAGGGCTCTCCTGCGCCAGCATCAGGACGAACATGTAGGTGATGAGGATCGCACCCGCGTAGACGATGATGAGCGCGAAGGCGACAAACTCCGCCTGCATCAGCAGGAAGAGCGCCGCCGAGGCGAGCACGACCAGAATGAAGTAGAGCGCCGCGAAGACGGGTCGCGGATGGGTGACCATGCGCACGGCGCCTGCAATGGCAATGGTCGCGAATGCGATGCACAGTGTGGCCGACGCGGGAGGTCCCTGGGGCCCGCCGCCAGCCTGCACGGCGAGCGCCATCAGCATGCCGACGCCCGCAAGGCCGACGATGGTGGCTCCGCTTCGGAAGGTGAGGCGCGAGGGCCGCATCAGCCCGAAGAGGCCCAGAACGCAGAGGACTCCCGCGACAAAGAGCGGGAGCGACGCAAACGATGGTTCCGTGGGCATCGGGTAACGGTTCGGCGCGACTCGATCGCCCTCCTGACGATCGAAGAGCGGGAAGGTTAGTGGCGCGCGATAGGGGCCGCAAGCATGGCGCAATCGCGGCCGTTCCTCTACCATTCGACCATGCCCGAGGGCGTCAGGGCGGCCATCCCCAATGCGATCACGATGCTCCGGCTTGTCGTGGCCGCCGGCTTCTTCGCGGCCTTGGCGGTCGGCCTGCGGACGGAGGAATCAACGAGGCTCTGGGGCAACCTGGCGGTCTGGATGTTTGCCTTCGCGGCGATCACCGATGTGATTGACGGCTGGCTCGCCCGCCGTTGGCAGGTGGTGAGCGTCTTCGGGCGGGTGATGGACCCCGTGGTCGACAAGGTGCTGGTGCTGGGGGCCTTCATCTTCCTTGCGGCGCCGCCATTTGCGGCGAGCGAACCGGGAAGGCTTGTCTCCGCGATCGCCCCTTGGATGGTGGTGGTGATCCTGACCCGGGAGTTGCTGGTGACCAGTGTGAGAGGCGTGCTCGAAGCGGAGGGCATCGCGTTCGGTGCCGACCGCTGGGGCAAGATCAAGATGTTCGTCCAGTCGGTGACGGTGCCCGTGTCGCTCTTCGTGGCGGTGAACCAACTCGGGGAGCCTGGTTCGGCGTGGAAGTGGCTCAGGGATGGCCTCGTCTGGGGCACCGTGGCGGTCACGGTCCTGTCGGCGCTGCCGTACGCGATCAGGGGTCAGCGGTTGATGGCGACCGTCGGTCGTTCCAAGGAGACGCGCGGATCATGAGCGGCGGGGGGCACGATGCGTCGAGCGCTGATGACGGCGACCGTGGTGCACGCGGTGATCGGCTCCCGGCTGCGGCTGACTCGGCGGCTGAGTTGGCAGCGGCTAGTGCGGTGGGGGAGGAGCGGGCGGCTCACTCAACACGGTCTGACGCAGCGAGCGGTGATCGGCTCACGGCGATCGGTCGCCTGACCGTGACGGCGATGGGGCTCGGTCACCTGCGACCGGCGCCGGGCACATGGGGTTCGCTGCCGCCGGTGGTGGTGGCGATGCTCTTGCTTGCGCTTGGCGCGCCGTGGTGGGCGATTTCGGCGTCGATGGCGCTGCTGGTCGTCGTCGCGTCGTGGCTCTGCGTGCACTTCGGCAGTGGTGCGGAGCGGACCTTCGGGCGCAAGGATCCTTCGCAAGTCGTCATCGACGAAGTGGCGGGGCAGGCGGTGGCGCTGCTGGTGCTTCCGTGGTGGTGGCTTGAAGGAGAGACGATCGTCGGCCACCTGACGATGCCGCAGACGGTCGTCGCCATTGCGGCGTTCTTTCTCTTCCGCGCGTTCGATATCGTGAAACCGCCGCCAGCACGCGGATTGCAGCGGCTGGGCGGGGGAGTTGGCATTCTCATCGATGACCTGCTGGCCGGGGCGTATGCGCTCGGTGCGGCGTGGTGCGTCGCGTGGTTCGTGGCTCGGGGCTATGCGGCGTGAAGTGAGCGAAGCGGAGTCGCGTGATTCGTGGCGCGGGCGTTTGCGGGGTGATGCGAGCGCGGTCGATCCGGGTGGACGGTGGCGGCAAGGTCCGCGTGGTCAGGCGAGCGCGGCATGAGGCTGCCGCGCACTCTTGCGGAGTGGCGCAACGAGTCGTCATCGCGGGCTGATCGCGGCTCCAATGCTGCTGGGTGCCTGGTCTCGCCGCCGGGCGGGGAATCGGGGGTGCGTCACGACGCGTCGGCGGGGCGATCAGGCTTCTCGTGATCTCGGAGCAACCAGATCTGGCCGAGCGTCTGCACGCTGATGAGTGTCATCGCGATGTAGAGGAGCACGCGGGCACGCTGGCCCTCGAGTGCGGAGGCGCTTCCAGCCATCCAGAGGAAGGTGACCGCCGCAATGATCGGCACGATGAGCACGCCGAGCCGGCCGGTCTTGCCGAGGCGCTCATTGCGCTGATCCTGGAGGGTCAGCCAGGACATGATGACGACCAGCGATCCGAGGATGAGTGGAATGACAAGCGCGAGCGTGCGGCTTCCATCGGTGGTCAGCGTGAAGCCGACCAGTCCCAGCAAGACGATGTTCAGGCCGTAGCCGATGTTCACGAGGAAGGTCCGCATGGACACATCGTACGGGAGGCTGTGGGCTCGATGGGGTCGGTGGGAAGCTGCGTGGGGGTGGCTGCAAGTGCGAGATCACGCTGCTTGCCACTTGTCGCAGCGAGAAGGCCGATCGACTGGAGCGGTTCGATGTGACAGGGTTGTTCTCGTCGGCCCTGCTCTTGTGAGAGTTGGATCTGTCCGTGGCGTGTTCCGCGACACCGGACCGTCACGCGCTCGCCTCGCCTTGCCTCATCTCACCTCACAACGGCCTCTCGTGGCGCATGTCCACGCGGGCCTCAAGCACGGTGCGGAGATTGCACATGTACCAGCGCCAGCTCTCTGCATCGTTGGCAAGTTCGATCAGGTGCTCGGTGTCGTTTCGAAACGGTCCGTGGCGATGAATCACCCGCGCGCCCTGTTCAACTTCAGGGGTCACCGTCCAGTGAATCGGCACCATCTCATCGCCGATGCCCGGGTACCAGCCCCATGAGACGCGACCATCTTCGTGATACTCGAGGATCGGAATCGTGAGCGGCCTTCGGAACTTCGCATCAAAGGCGAGTTTCATCTGGCCGCCCGTCCGCAACTCAACCTGGCACGCCACGGGAAACCACCGAATGAGGCCCGCTTCGGTCGTGAGACACGCGAAGACCTCCTCGTGATGTGCGGCGATCGTCTCCTTCAGCGTGACCCAGACGCCATCATTCTCGAGTCGAACCATCGGGACTCCTCAACGCACGCCAGCGGGTCGCGCGGCGGTCGCACCGGCTGACACCTTGAGCGGCACCGGCGCCGACTCATGCGCCATCAGGTCATCCCACGCCTCGCGCTGCCGCACCACGGTGGCCGTGTCGCCATCGACCAGCACCTCCGCGGGAAGCGGCGAACTGTTGTAGCGGCTGGCCATGGTCATGCCATAGGCACCGGCTGAGAAGACGGCGAGCAAGTCGCCTCGCGCAAGCTCGGGAAGCGCCCGATCGACCGCCAGGAAGTCACCCGTCTCGCAGATCGGGCCGACAACATCGCACGGCGACAGTCCGGGCAGCCCGGGATCGGTCGAGCGCGACGGCGGCACCATCGGCGTGCCCGGGTTCGCGGGCCAGATGAAGTGAAACGCCTCGTAGTGGCTTGGCCGCAGAAGGGTCTGCATGCCCGCATCACAGATCGCGAAGCGCTTGTCGCCCGAGCGCTTCATGTAGAGGACGCGCGTCAGCAGGATGCCCGCATTCGCGGCAATCGTGCGCCCGGGCTCGAGGAAGAGGCGAAGCCCGCGCGCATGATGCGGCAAGAGCAGGGGAACGATCGCATCGGCATAGGCCTGCACCATCGGGCTCTGACCCGTGGTGTAGTCGGCGCCGAAGCCGCCGCCGAGGTCGAGGGCGTCGATGGTGAACCCATCGCGCTCCAGTTGTTCCTTGAGCGCCAGCGCCTTCGTCACACTCTGCACATAGGGATCGGTCGTGTACACGGGTGAGCCGATGTGCAGGTGCAGCCCGCGCAACCGCGCGAACTCATCGCGGCCGTAACGAGCGAAGAAGGCGCGCGCCCGCTCGAGGTCGACGCCGAACTTCGTCTCCTTGCGACCGGTGGTCGTGTAGCGATGCGTCTTGGGGTCGACATCGGGGTTGATCCGCAGCGCGGCGTCGCACCGCAGGCCGAGGCGCCGCGCGATCGCGGCGACATTCTCAAACTCCGCCTCGCTCTCGATGTTCAGCAGCCCGATGCCCTCGCGAAGAGCGAGTTCGATCTCCTCGTCGCTCTTGCCGACACCGGCGAAGACGCAGCTCGAGGCGGGCACACCGGCGCGCCGCGCCCGCATCAATTCGCCGCCGCTCACGACATCCATGCCCGCACCCTCGGCGGCCAGCAGGCGCAGCACCGAGAGATTCGCATTGCACTTGACGCTGAAACAGACGAGCGGCTTGACGGGCGTGAACGCCTGCTCGAGGCGCTTGAAGTGATCCCTCAGCGTGGCCGCGGAGTAGACATAGAGCGGCGTTCCGGCAGCCTTGGCCAGCGACTCGGCGGAGAGTTGCTCGCAGAAGAGACGGCCATCGAGATAGGTGAAATGGTCCATGCGTGGTTTGCGATCATCGACCACCGTGGCGGTCAAGGGAGTCGCGGAGCATAGGCCCTTCACCGGCCGCGGGGATCACTGGTCGCGCTTCGACTCGCGGCGCGGCGGGGCGCCCGTCATCCGCTGCACGCCGAAGCCGATGATCGTGAGGAGCCCGAGCGCAACAAACCACGACGCGGGGCGGGGGGGCAGCAGGTCCTCGCTCCGCCCGAGCGCCGCTGAAAGGAGCGGCATGCCGGCAACAAGCAGCAGCAAGCTGCCCGCGAGACTCGTGACGAGCTTGGCCGCCGCGTCGGCAAAGAGCAGCCCGAAGAGAAGGCCGATCACCAGACCTGTCGCAAGCGACGCTGAGAGCAGCGTGCGCCGCGGTGGCGGCATCTCCTCCCAGGTCTGCCGCGTCGCATCAACAAGGCGAACGAGCACGCCCGTCTTCGCCTGCCCCTCTTCGCCGTCATCGCGGAGCGCGACGGTGCCCGAGCTCGCTCCCGAGCCCTTCGTTGCAAGCCAGATCTGGGTGAGAGCTTCGCGCGCAATGGGCGAATCATGTGGCGCAGCGAGCGCCTCGGTCGCGCTCTCGATGCGATTCGATGCCGCGCCCGCATCGATGAAGCCGAGGTCCGCGGCGCTCCACGCACCAAGAAGCGCAACCACGCCCGCCAGGGCCGCCGTGACCGACGCAAGCGCCACCAGGTAACTCACGCACGCGATGACGAGACCGGCGAGCGCACCGCCCGCGGCGAAGAAGGCAGGCGGCACCTCGGGCGCGGCGACCGCTCCAAGCCACAGTCCCGCCGGAATGCCCGCGAGCAATCCGATGATCGCGAGACCGGGTCGCAGGAGTCGCCCACCGAACGCCCAGAGCAGCAGCCCCGCCGCGAGCAGGAGCAACAGCACCCCGCCCGCCGGGACGAACGGCGAGACGAGCGAACCAGTCGACACAGTTGCGACCACCGTCATGATGCGACGGTCACTCTATCGGTCCTTCGGGGCGTTGCGGCGGCATCTTCCTGCCGAGATGCGGCTGACCCTCTGGCGGCCCGCCCCAATCGCCGATCAAATGCCACAAGTGCCCCCCGACCCGCCCCCCGAACCCACGCTCTCAACGCCCGCCGGTGGCCCGGGTTCCCCGTCGGCCAGCCAGGCGATGGAGCAGACACTCGCGGACCTCCGCGTTCGAATCGACTCGATCGATGAGGCGATCGTGAAGCTCATGGCGGAGCGCGCGTCGCTGGTGGTCGAGGTGGGCCACGCGAAACGGGCCGGCGGCGGCGCGATCTACGCCCCCCATCGCGAACGCGAGGTGATCGAACGCGCAGTCCGGCGCAATCCCGGTCCATTGCAGGCACGGACCGTCGAGGCGGTCTTCCGCGAGATCATGTCGGGGAGTTTTGCGCTCGAGCGACCGCTGCGCATCGGCTACCTCGGTCCGCCGGGCACCTTCAGCCATCTCGCGGCGGTGCGGCACTTCGGCTCGAGCGTCGAGTACGCCGATCTCTCCGAGATCTCGCTCGTCTTCGAGGAGATCACGAAGGGTCACATCCATTACGGATTGGTGCCCTACGAGAACTCGATCGGGGGCAGCGTCACCGAGACGCTCGACGCCTTCCAGGAGCACGCCGTCACGATCGCCGCCGAGGCGCTCGTCGAAGTGAACCAGGTGCTGCTTGCCAACTGCGCCCCCAATGAGATTCGTCGCATTCACTCCCGAGGCGAGGTTTTCGCCCAGTGTCGTCACTGGCTTTCGCGTCGCTATCCGCAGGCTGAACTCGTGCCCGAGGCGAGCACCGCCGCGGCCGCGAAGATTGCAGCGAGCGAGGCGTCTTCCGGTGCGGCCGCGATCGGCAGCCCGATTGCAGGAGAGATCTACGGCCTGCATGTGCTCTTCGAAGGAATCCAGGATCGCGCGGGCAATGTGACGCGCTTCCTCGTCATCGGCCGCGAGCCGTCGCGCCCGAGCGGACGCGACAAGACCACGATCATGTTCGCCGCGCAACACACACCTGGCGCGCTTGTCGAGGTGCTCGATGCCTTTCGGCGCCAGAAGCTCAACCTGAGTCACATCGAGAAGCGGCCGAGTTCCCGCGAGAACTGGCGCTACATCTTCTTCATCGATGTCGAGGCGCATCGGGACGACCCGGCTCTGCAGCTCGCCATTGCAGACGCATCGGCGCACTGCCTTTCGCTGACGGTGCTCGGCAGCTATCCGCAGGCCGAGCGCATTCTCTGAGCGTGCGGCAACTCCTCTGGTCGGCATTGGGCGGCGGTACGCTCCCGCCCATGAGTCTCTCGTCGCGCACGCGCCATCTGCTTCTTGGTGTCTCGCTCCTCATCGCATGGACGGTGGTTCTGGTGATTGGCACGCTCCTTGCGGCCGAGGCCATGCGGGTTCGATCGATGGCGCCACTGGCTCGCTGGCATCAGGAGGCGCCGCGCTCGGAGTTCACCGCGCGCCTCGCACGCAAGGGCATGAGCTTCGATGACTACCTGCGCCTTGAAGACGAGGTCTTCGCCGAGCTCGACGGCTACTACCTCGACTCGGCGGAGGCGCAGCGCACTTCGCCGGTGATCCGCTTCGTGAAGGGCGGGCTCGGCGACCCCGCGACCTTCAGCCCCAACTGGAATCGCACGCAGATCCTGATCCCGAACGGCCCCGCCGTCGGCGGCGCGCTGCTCCTGCATGGACTCACCGATTCGCCCTACAGCATGCGCTCGACCGCCGAGGAACTCACCGACGCGGGCTTCCTCTCCATCTGCCTGCGCTATCCCGGTCATGGCACTGTTCCCGCGGGCATTCTGAAGGCCGATTGGCAGGATTGGTACGAGGCGGTCAAGATTGCGTGGCGAGGTTTGGAAGAGCGCGTGCCGGCAGGAACGCCACTCGTTCTTGTCGGCTACTCGACTGGAGGCGCGCTGGCCGTCCTGCTCACGCTCGAACTGCTCGAGAAGGGTGAGCGCGCGCCTGATCAACTCATTCTCTTCTCGCCCGCGATCGGCATCACGCCGCTCGCCGCGTTCTCGAATGTGCACCGGCTCTACTCGTGGATGCCCTTCTACAACAAGGCCCGCTGGCTCTCGGTGGAGCCCGAATACGACCCGTTCAAGTACAACAGTTTTCCGCAGCATGCCGGCGCCCAGTCTTGGGCGCTGACCGGCGCGGTCACCACGGCGATCGACCGCGCCGTCTCAAGCGGTGTGATCGCCCGCGTGCCGCCGATCCTCTCGTTCCAGTCGCTCGTCGATTCGACGATCGTGGCCCGCGACCTCATCACGCGCCTCTATGACCGGCTGCCCGACAACGGCAGTGAGATCGTCTGCTTCGATGTCAACCGCGGCCATCAACTCGACGGCCTGCTTTCGCGCTCCGTGCCCGACATCGAGCGACTGCTCCGGGATCCGAGCCTTCCCTATCGCTTCACGCTCATCACCAATGTGAATCCGGGCAGCCGCGAACTCGAGGAGGTCGATCACCGGCGCGGTCAGGGGGAGCTCGAGCGTCGCCCGCTCGATGCGCAGTGGCCGCTTCAGGTCTTCTCGCTGGCCCATGTGGCGATTCCATTCCCGCCCGAAGATCCCCTCTATGGCGATGGCCGTGTTCCGTCGCTCACGCCGCGTCTTCATCTCGGCAGCCTCTCGATGCGCGGAGAGCGAGGAGCGCTGGCGGTCTCCGCCGATGACCTCATGCGGCTGCGCCACAATCCGTTTCACGCCACGATGATGGCTCGCGTGCGCGAGGCGATCGCCGCGCAAGCCGCTGGCGGCAAGTGACCCTCGGCGCAATCTCCGCGACGCAGCGGTGTGTCCGACACTTCGGCGCGGGCAAGGGAGCGATGCGGCCCTGTTCCGGCCCCCTCTCACAGGTCGACAGCAGCTCGCTGCCGTGATCCCTGCGCGACGCGAACGATGAGCCGTCAGAGAATGCGCCGCCAGAGTCAGCGCAACCATGAAGCCGCGCGGCAGGCGCAAGCCGATGCCGCCCGCGCCCTCGCGAGCACCGCCCGGTTCTTCTAGTCTCCCGACCATGACGAGTGCACCCCGATCATCGCAGGAGCTGCGCGGGATTCTGGGCTGGATCGAGCGCATCGGGAATCGCCTGCCCGATCCGGCAACCCTCTTTGTCATCGGCTGCATCCTGGTGGCGCTCGGTTCGGCGTGGGCAGCGTGGAGCGGCTGGACCGTCGCAGATCCGATCAACGCCAACCAGGAGATTCGTGCGCGCAATCTGCTGACCTCGGAGGGCATCCAGTGGATGTGGCTCAACGCGGTCAAGAACTTCCTCGAGTTCCATCCGCTCGGCGTCGTGCTGGTCGCGATGCTCGGCATCGGCGTCGCGGAGCGCACCGGTCTCTTCGGCGCCGTCCTGAAGCTGATCGTCCTGGCGACGCCAGCGGCGCTGCTCACGCCGGCGGTGGTCTTTGCCGGCGTGATGTCGAGCGCCGCAGCCGATGCGGGCTATGTCATCCTGCCGCCCCTCGCTGCCGCGGTCTTCGCGAAGGCAGGCCGCGCGCCTCTGGCGGGTTTGGCAGCGGTGACCTTCGGTGTGGCGGGTGGATTCAGCGCCAACCTGCTGCTGACGGCGCTCGATCCGCTGCTTCAGGGGCTCACGCAACAGGCGGCGCAGCTCACGAATCCCAACGCCCAGGTCGATGTCGCCTGCAACTGGTTCTTCATGATCGGTTCGACCGGGCTCGTGGTGCTGATCGGCTGGGCCGTCTGCCACTTCGTGAGCGAGCCACGATTCAGCCGCGCGACCATCGACCGGCAGATTGCTGCGGCGGGCCTGAGCGCCGATGGTCCCGAGCCGCTGCACGCGGAAGAGCGGCGCGGCCTGCTGGTGGCGCTGGCGACGGCGCTTGCGACCGGAGGCGTGCTTGTCGCGATGACGCTCGTTCCAGGCTGGCCGCTCCAGGGCGAGTACGCACCCGCCCCCGGACGCACGGCGCCGCTCTGGACCGGTGCCATCGTGCCGATCATCTTCATCGGCTTCCTGCTTCCCGGCATCGCCTATGGCGTCGCCGCGGGCACGGTCCGCAGCGATCGCGATGTCGCCTCTCGCATGGGGGACACCATGGCGAGCATGGGGGCCTACCTCGTGCTCGCCTTTTTCGCCGGGCAGTTCATCAAGTGGTTCGATCACTCGCGCCTTGGAAGCATGATCGCGATTCAGGGAGTTGAAGCGCTCGAGCAGTTGAATCTCTCACCGTACTTCCTCGTCACGAGCACGGTGCTGCTGACGGCGGTCGTCAACATCATCATGTCGAGTGCGAGCGCCAAGTGGGCTGTGCTGGCTCCCGTGCTGGTGCCGCTGCTGGCGGGGCTCGGCGTGGCGCCCGAGATCACCCAGGCGGCGTATCGCGTCGGTGACTCGGTGTCGAACCCGATCACGCCGCTCAACGCCTACCTGGTGGTGATCCTTGTGGCCATTCGCCGCTATGAGGCGGGGGCGGGGCTCGGCACGCTCATTGCGCTGGTGCTGCCGTACTCGCTGGTGGCGCTCGTCGTCTGGACCTGCTTCCTGCTGGCGTGGCTTGCGCTTGGAATCCCCCTTGGGCCCGACGGCCCGACGCTCACCGCGATCGCGCCGGTCGGCTGATTCCCGGCGTTCACCGTACGCTTGCGGCCCATGAGCAAGTACCTCACGGCTCCAGTGCCCAGCACGCGGATGCCGAGCGGGATTCCCTTCATCATCGGGAACGAGGCGGCGGAGCGGTTCAGCTTCTACGGCATGAAGGCGATCCTCGTCGTCTTCATGACGCAGTACCTCACCAGCTCATCGGGCCAGCCGAGCCCGATGGAGGCGTCCGAGGCGCGCCAGGCGATGGCGCTCTTCACCGCGGGCGCGTACTTCTTCCCGATCCTCGGCGCGCTCGTCGCTGATGCGATCCTCGGCAAGTACCTGACGATCATGCTGCTGTCGATCGTCTACTGCATCGGGCACCTGGCGCTCGCGCTCATGGACATGCCGCCGGCGGCGCTGGAAGCGACCATGGAGCCGCGCACATGGCTCTTCATCGGTCTCTTCCTGATCGCGGTCGGCTCCGGTGGAATCAAGCCCTGCGTCTCGGCCCATGTCGGCGATCAGTTCGGAGAGAGCAACAAGGGCCTTCTGTCGCGCGTCTACGGCTGGTTCTACTTCTCGATCAACTTCGGTTCGCTCTTCTCGACGCTGCTGACGCCGTGGATCCTCGACCGCAAGGGGCCCGATGTGATCATCGGCGGGCCGGCGTGGGCGTTCGGCATTCCCGGCATCCTCATGGCGATCGCGACGCTTTGCTTCTGGGCCGGACGCAAGCGATTCGTCCACATTCCGCCGCGCGGACTCGACTTCGTGCGCGAGACCTTCCTCTCGCGCGAAGGCCTGACGGTGATCGCGAAGCTCGTGCCGGTCTATCTCTTCGTGGCGGTCTTCTGGGCGCTCTACGACCAGACCGGCTCGGCATGGGTGCAGCAGGCGCAGACGATGGATCGACGCTTCATGGGCATGCTCCTCCTCGAGAGCCAGGTGCAGGCGGTCAACCCGCTGCTCATTCTCATCCTCATTCCGATCTTCACCTACCTCATCTATCCCGCCCTTGGCAAGGTCATCACCCTGACGCCGATTCGGAAGATCGCAATCGGCTTCTTCATCACCATCGCCTCCTTTGCGCTCGCGGCGATGGTCGAAGGACGCATCGGCGACGCGCAGGCGCGCTTCAAGCCGCTGGTCGAAAGCGCGCTCCGCTCCGGTGAGATCGATCTCGCGAAGACACGCGAGGCGGCGGCGCAGGCCGGTCACGACGGGGCCGCCGATCGGATCCGACGCCTAGGCGGCGCGCCGCTGCTCTTCGTGCCTCGAGAGGCGATTGTTCCAGGCGAAGCGCAGCGGACGGCAACGCCGCTCTCGCTGACCCTTCGAAGTGAGCAGGGCGAGGTCACCGTTGACGCTCCCGCGGGCGTTTCGATGGGCCGGATTCGGCAGATCGTTCGCGAGGCCGTGCGCAGCTCCGCGAAGGACCCCGCCATCGCGGTCAGCGTGATGGATGGCACCGGCGAGGGCGAGCGCGTGCGCGTGGTTGCGGGCACGGTGTTCGAGGAGCAGGCTCGCGCCGGCCGCACCGTGGCACAGCTCGCGGAGGCGCTCCGCGACCTCGGCGAACCACCGGCAGGCTGGTCGGAGGCGGAAGTGGGCCTGCTCGAGGCGACGCTCCTCGGCGGCCTCCTCTTCGAGGGCGACTCCATCGGCGAGGACGCATGGATCTCGGTCGAGATCAGGCGCCCGGATGGTTCGCTCATCGAAGGCATCGATCTCTGGAGCGACCAGGCGGTGCGCGAGGCGCGAGGCGTGGCGCTCGAACGAGCAGTCAGCCAGGCGCTCGTCTCGACCATCACGCAGGCCGGAGTGCTGGAGACTCGAACGGGTTTCATTCGCAGCGAGGTGCCGAACATCAGTTGGCAGTTGCTCGCCTTCCTCATCATCACCGCGGCGGAGGTCATGGTGAGCATCACCTGCCTCGAGTTCAGCTACACGCAGGCGCCACGCCAGATGAAGAGCTTCGTCATGGGCCTCTTCCTTCTCTCGGTCTCGGCGGGGAACGGCATCATCTATCTCGTCAATCGATTCACCACCGATCCGCTCACGGGCGTCTCCTCGCTCGAAGGGCCGTCGTACTACTGGTTCTTCACATGGATGATGGCGGCCTCGTCGCTCGCCTTCCTCGTCGTCGTGCGCCTCTACCGATCGCGTGACTACCTCCAGGAGGAGCGCTCGGTGTCGGAGCAGCGGGCCCGAGG
The DNA here is from genome assembly GCA_019636735.1 of Phycisphaeraceae bacterium. Classification (NCBI taxonomy): domain Bacteria; kingdom Pseudomonadati; phylum Planctomycetota; class Phycisphaerae; order Phycisphaerales; family Phycisphaeraceae; species Phycisphaeraceae bacterium. The sequence continues at coordinate 400,556 of JAHBWY010000003.1, read as the reverse complement.
TGATGGCGCCGCCCTGGAAGGCTGAGTCGACCGTGGCGCAGGTGCATGGACCGGCACGCCTCTTCCGACTGCGAAGGCCGGCGCTCCTCCAGGCGCAGCCGGGCCGATTCGTGCCGTTGTCGGTCGGCATGGACGAGGTCGATCAAGCGTGGAGCTGCGCGTGCGAGCGCAATCCGCGTCTCTTCGATGGCCCGCTCTGGCATGTCGCCGGCTGCTCGCGGAACGGCCATGGCGGTGTGACGCTCCATGTCATCGAGTCGAGCTATCGCTTTCACGCGGTGCGGGCGATCGGCGTTGAGACGGGCGTGCGGCCGCTCGGTGTGAAGGGAATCGTGTGGCGCAACGATCAGGTGCTCATCGGCCAGCGATCGAGCCTTGTGCATGCGGAGCCGAACCGCTGGGAGTTCGTTCCGGGCGGCACGCTCGAGCCGGGCGTGCAACCGGCCGTCGCGGTCACTGCCGAACTGAGAGAGGAGGCACGGTGGATGCCGACTCGCACGCCCGTTCCGACCGCGCTCCTCTTCGATGATGCGATGTGCACCTGGGAGCTCATTCACGAGCTCGATGCGACTCCGATCCCGACGGAGGAGTTCAAGGCGCCACCGATCGAGTCGTGGGAGTTGAGGCGACTGGCCTCGGTCTCTCCAACGGAGGTCCCGCAGCGGCCGTTGACCCGCTCGGCGCAATTGATGCTGCCGCTGCTCTGGCCAAGGCGACCCTGGTCAGGAGTGCAGTCATGGGAGTCGCCAGGAGCGCCGCCAGGAGCGCGGTCGTGAGTGGCGCACCGAAGGGCCCCGTCGCGGTGCTCGCCGGCTTCCCGCTCCTTCGACGGAGCGAGCACGAGGTTGTCATCGTGAAGCCCGCGGACCTTCCGAGCGAGATGAGCGCCGATCGTGACGATCGCTCGGTTGTTGCGCGACTCCGCAAGGCGCTCCCCGGCTGCGAAGTCGAACTGCCGCACCGCCTCGATCGACCCACGCGGGGCCTGCTCGTCGCGGCGCTGTCGCGCGACGCCATCGCGCGTCACAACGAGCATGTGCGAGCGCGACGCTGGCGGAAGTTCTATCTGGCGCGCGTGGCGGCTGGGGCGTCGCTCGTCGGCGAGCACCGCGCCTATCTCCGTCGGCGCGGACGCCTTTCGACGGTGGTGCGATCGGGTGGAGATCCGTCCCACCTCGAAGTTCTCGCCGAGGCGCCGGCGCCTCAGTGGCCGGGCCAGCGGCACCTTCTCATCCGACTCGACACCGGCCGTTACCACCAGATCCGGGTGATGTGCGCCGAACTCGGCTTCCCGCTCACGGGTGATGAGGCCTATGGCGGTCGACCCGGGAGCTTCTATCTGGAGCACGCGCTCCTCGAGCTGATCGACCTCGATCGCAATGAGCCCGCTCGCGTGTTCTGGGCCGACGATCCTCAGCGCGAGGCGATCTCAGCGGACCTCGCCTCGGCCCTCGCGAGCATCGCGGCGTCGGGCTGATCGGAGGCAAGGAGCTCGCGGCCTTCCCACGCACGCACCCAGCGCACCTCGCCGAGGGCATTCGTCACGAGCTGGCTCGTGAGCATGCGCATGCGCTGTGTTGCACCCGAGTCGAGCGGAGCGTCGGCAATGCCGCGCATCTCCGCCGGGCTCAGGAGATCGACAAACCCAGGTGTGCGCTCGAGCAGCGAGAGCGAACTGGCGAGCACCTCCATGCCGAAGGTGCGGTCACCGGGCTCATCCCATGGCCACGCGAAACCGCCTCCTCCGTAGAGACCGAGTTCCCCGCGACTCAGGACGAGCAGTCTGATGACGACATTGGTGCAGCCCTTGCGCGCCGGCGTCCAGCCCGGTCGGGGAAGCCAGAGCATCTGGATGTGCACCACCTGCCCGGTCAGCTCTCCACCGCGAGCGAGTTCCTCCGGCGAGAGATCGGAGAGGTAAAGCGACGCGCTCGCGGGCTCGTTGTCATACCAGGCGTAGGGAAAGGTGAAGGGCAGGGCGGCGGCATCGTCGCCCACGCTCTCAGTCACAAGTTCCCGTGCTCCGAAGTGGCGCTGGATGAAGGTTCCGCACCCCGTGGACGCGAGCACCATGATCGCGGCCGAACAGAGGAGCGCGCTGCGAAACAAGCGGCCGACGACCCACGAGAAGCCCCACCGGGTCACGGTCGGGCCCTGCCTCGATCGGATTCAATCGATCGCTCCGCCCGCCGAGCGCCACCGATGAATCCGGGGGCGTCGATCCCGAGCGCTTCGAGCGCATTGCGTTCGACGATGGCTCGCAGCGCCGCACGGGGCACGGCGGGCAGTTGCGTGCCATGGGCGAATGACTGGAGCGAATAGATGCACTCGATCATGCGCGCCGGCAACTCGAAGGGGAAGCCGCTGCCGAAGAGGATGCGCTCAAGAACGCCATGCGAGGATGCGGCGAGCAGCGCCTGATGGAGATCCCACGGTCGCGACGCAAACCCCGAGATGTCGGCGTAGACGCACTCGTGCTTGCCGAGCAGCTCGAGGCACTCGTCGATCCATGGCCAGCCGAGTCCGGAGATGACGATCGGCAGGCGAGGGAAGGTGCGGGCGACTTCATCCCACGCGGCGGGCCGATCGAACTCCAGCACTGCGCTCGAGACCAGCGGACCGCAACGCGAAGAAAGCACCGGAAGTCCCAGTCGCAGGCAGCGCTCGTAGACGCGCATCGCCACTGAGTGAGCGGGGTGGAAGCCCTGCGAGGCAGGACTCACCGTGACGCCGACCAATCCAAGGGCCACCGCGCGATCGACCTGGCCGAGCGGATCGGGTGCCATCGGGTCGACACCGCCGATTCCGAAGAGGCGCTGCGGATCGCGTCGGACACACTCGGCGATGAACTCGTGCGGAACACACGCGCCGATCAAGTCGCTGCGGTAGCCGAGCACCGCGGCGCCGGAGAGGCACTCGACCGCCGGAGCGAGCGCCGTTGGCGTCGCGTCAACGCGAAGCCATCGGCCGGCGTGCCGTCGTGCAATCTGATCCCAGAGGGCCTGCCCGAGTTGCTCGGGCGTCTTCCAAACGCGCGTGTGGAGGTCAATGATCATTGAGGGTTTCGGGGCGAGGCGTCCCTGCCTCGGTGGCCGAAGTGCGGAGCATAGCGAAGCTCTCCTTGGATGCGAAGACCCGCAGGCAAAGTCTCAAAACTCACGGGCCTGGGGCCCGCGGGGCGGGAACTTCAGCCGTGGTCACCACCGCGATCCCCATCGAGAGCGATTGTTGCCGGATCGCCTGGAAGCCCAGCTTGCGGAGCAGCTCCGCGAGCGCGTTGCGATCCAGGAATGTCTCCACGCTTCGAGGCAGGTAGCGATAGGCCCCCGAGCGATCGCGCGCAATCAGCGTGGCTGTCCACGGCATGATGACCCGCGTATAGAAGCGGGAGAGTTGTCGGATGATGGGCACGCGCGGCTCATCGAACTCGAGAATGATGAGTCGGCCACCGGGCTTGAGCACGCGCTGGAACTCTCGAAGCGCCCGCGACGGATCGCTGACATTCCGCAGTCCGAACGCGATCGATACGCGGTTGAATGAGGCATCGGGAAAGTCAAGCGCCATCGCATCGCCCCACTGGAATCGAGGCGATGTGCCACTCGTCCGTGCCGTCGACTTCTGCCGAGCGATGTCGAGCATCGGCTCCGTGAAGTCGACGCCAACGACCTCGGCCGCTCCGCCCGCCGCCATCGCGAGGGAGAGATCGCCCGTGCCGCAGGCGACATCGAGCACGCGGGCGCCCTCAAGCGGCGCCGCGGCTCGCACGGCGCGGCGGCGCCAACCCTGGTCCATGCCGAAGGAGTGAAGTCGGTTGTTCAGGTCATAGCGGGCCGCGATGGCCGCGAACATCCGCTGGACCCGCTGCGCCTTCTCCGGATCGCGATGGGGATCCGCAGCAAGGTCGTCCGGAGTCCACGCGGCATCCGATTCAGCCGGGGCATGACGCAGGCCGGGAGGGGTCATTGGAGCCCCTCATTCTCCGCGAACCGCCGCTTCGAGGGAAGTTGGGCGGCGATAACGCGCGGAACGAAGTCCAATAATCCGAGATTTTGGAGCACTCTACGGTCGCTCGGCGGGCGGCCGATGGAGAGGCTCGCCACGCGGACGAGTAACCGTCCCGCAACAGCACACGACTCCCCTCGACTCTCAACACCAGACAGGAGACCCGAACCATGCAGACGACCGCCGTCATCGAGCAGTACTTCAACCTCCTCCTCACCGGCGACCGCGTTCGCGTGCGCCACTTCGTTGGTCGCGTGCTCGCGTCGGGCGTCACCCCCGCGCAGTTCGCCAACGATGTGATCTGGCCGGTGCATGAGACGCTCTTCAAGCATCATCGGAGGGATGAAGTCTGTCCGCTCGCGTTCAACTACGCGTTGCGACTGCTGCGGACGACGGTGGATCAGCTTCAGTCGGGCTACGAGCAGGCTCCCCGGCGCGGGGAGAGTGTCCTGCTCTTCGGCGGTCGCGAGGAGATCGATGACCTCGGCGGCCAGCTCGCGGCGGATTTTCTCGAGGCGGCGGGCTGGGATGTGTGGTTCGGCGGACCGCTGCCGGCCACCGATGATGTCGTCGCCGAGGTGCATTCGCGGCGGCCGAAGTGGCTCGTCATGTTCTCACCGGCCAAGGAAGACACCGCACGGGCGCGCGAGGTGATTCACACGGTGCGCTCGATCGGGGGGCATCCTGATCTCCTGGTGGCCCTGGGTGGCGGCATCTTCAATCGCGCTCCGGGGCTCGCTGAAGAGCTTGGCGCCGATGCATCGGCGAGCACTCCCTTTGATCTTGCTGACGAACTCGCCTCGACCAACCGTCGCGCCACCGCGTCGCGACGGGGCCTTGCGGCCTCCTGCGGCAGTGAGACTCCGACCGCGCGACACTCCGACTCGCGCCGCTCGGCGTCGGCCGCCGACGGGGAGGGGATCGCCTTCGATCGCCACCGGGACGCAGCCTGAGCACATTTCTGCGGGGCGGAGGGGAGAGGCCCTTTCGGCGAAGTTCACGGCCTAGATCGCAAACATTCGATGAAGAAGGGTCGGCCTCCAACGGGGCCGGCCTTTCTTCGTTGGGAGAGTGGATAACCGCAGCGGTGTGCGGGAGTTGTCGCCCGCAATCGCCGTCAGAAACTGGAGTTGTGACGATCTGGTGACGCACCTCTGCGGGTAGCCTTGCGAACTGTTTCCTAGACCACCGGTACAGGAGAACGACCCATGGATGACAAGGTCGAGGAACTGAAGCTCGTTCGGCGTGCCCGCCGGGGCGATCCGGCCGCCATCGAAGCGCTGATTCGGGCTCACCAGGAGCAGTTGTACGGCTTCATGCTTCGCTTGTCCGGGCGCCCGGAGGTCGCCCAGGACATGGTGCAAGAGGCCTTCGTCCGGGTCATTCGCTCGATCGATCGCTTCGACGATCGCTTCCGCTTCAGCACATGGCTCTTCACGATCGCGCGGCGGCTCTTCGTCAACTACATGCAGAAGATGCGGCCGGCGAGCGACTCCGAGGCGATCGGCCGCTGGCAATCTGACAGCGAGACGCCCGGCTCGATCACGGCCAACGAGGAGACCCGCAAGCATCTGCGTGATCTGCTTGATCGCGCGATCGAGACACTGGGTCCGCTTCAGCGCGAGATCGTGCTGCTCTTCCATCAGCAGCAGTGGTCGATCGGTGAGATCGCCGGAACGCTCGGCATCCCCGAGGGAACGGTCAAGAGTCACCTCTTCCGGGCGAGGCGCCGTATGCAGGCGTTCATTGAATCCGACGCGCGCGATGCGCGAATCGCGCGGGAGGCGCTCGCGTGATCGACGGCGGACCGCATCATGACCCTCGGGAGCATCCTGCAGAGGATGCGCTCCTTCGGCAACTGCTCTCGGAGCTGGCTGCGGGTCGTGAGCGCGCGCCCGACCTGACCGATGCCGTGATGGGTCGCCTCGGCTTCGTGCGTTGCTCGGCGCTTGAAGCGAGCCGCGAGCGCCGCGATCGAATGTTGCGTCGCTGCGGCATCCTGGCGCTCGCGCTTCTGGCAGCCTTTGCGGGATACCTCGTTGCTCCGCGTGGTGAAGCCGTCGCGCCGCAGGCGCTCGCGCCCGCGGTTGGCGGAGTCATGGAGCGCAAGGGCCAGAGTTTCGCAGCCATCGTCGACGGCCTTCCTCGCTTCCGCGTGAGCGAAGCCAGCTGGAGCCAGGCGCCCGGCACCATGCCGATGGTGCCGCTGCCCGCCTTTGTCGAGTGGCGTGTGCTCGTGATTCCCATGCCGGTGGTGGAGCAGCCCGTGGCCCCCATGCCCGACTTTCTCGATCGCGATTGCCCTTCGCTTCGGCGCGCGGCGGCGAGTGTGCCCTTTCCCCAGACCTGAGCGATGCCCTCGCTGTGCCTTCACCGTCTCGTGACCTCCTGCGTGCTGGCGTGCTCACTGGCGTCGCCGCTCAGCGCGTCGGCGCCGCCATGGTCGGGCGCAGAGCTTCTGCCGAGCGATGTCGATCTCTTCGTGCATGTCGACAACGCGTCGCGCCTGCGCGGGGAGCTCTCCTCGCTGCCGTTGGCCGACGCGGTGCATGCGTCGATCATCGATGACGAAGTTCGCGCGCGGTGGGCGGCGATCGCGCGGCGCATGGGTCGCAGCGGCGAGCAGTGCTTCGACGATCTCTTCGGCAATGACATGATGATGGCTCTTCGGCGCATGCCCGGCGGTGCGCCGAGCGACTGGATTCTTGCGACGCGAGTCGATCCGCGCACCTTGGAGCGCGTGGTCGAGCGGCTTCGGCCGCGCCTCTGCGGCAGAGGCGTCATGGAGTTCCCATGCCAGGGGGTGGCGGCATGGTGGTCGGAGCCGATGCTCTACATCGCTCCAAGCCAGTCATCGCCGCTCTTCGCCGAGGTGATGGCCCGCGCGCAGCCTCAGACGGTGCTCGCGCGGCAGGATGGTGCACGACGGAGGACCTCGGGCATCGGTGCATCTCAGGCGTCGATCGCGGCGCCGGCGGAGTCGACCCCCGGAGCATCGAGTTCGAGCCCGCTCGTCGATCTTCCGATCATCCAGTCGGCCATCGGTTGGCCCTCCTCCCGAGTGCAGATCTACTCCCGGCATCGCGGCTGGCTGGGAGGCGAGGCGGTGCTCACACTTGAACTTCGTGATGAGCAGGCGATTGTCCGGGCGCGCGGCAGTTTCGATCACCTCCCCGCGTTTGGTGCGCCATTTGATGAGACGCCGCTCGACACCACGCTGCTGGCCCGCTTCGAGTCGATGGCGACTGCCACACTCGTGCGCCCGCTCTGCGCCGGGGCGATGTCGCCCCTCATGCAGCAGGTCCTTCCTGAGTCCATGCCCTGCGAGGGCATGCGTCGAAACGCGGGCGACCGCATGGTCATTGTCCTCGGCGATGTCGATGGTGGACCGGGACTCGACTGCAAGGTGCCCGCATTCGCGGTGGCCTTCGAGGTGCGCGAACCCTGCGAAGGTCGACGCCTGCACGAGGCGATGATTCGCAAGGCCGTCGAAGGTTTCAACACCCGCTACGCGAAGACGCTCGGCGGCGAGATCACGCCGCCGATGGTGGCAGCCTGCGCGGACATCGAGGACCCTCGTCAGTGCGATCTCTCCCGGCAGGTCCGCCTGCTGACGGGCGATCATCCGCTTTTCAGGACCGTCTCGCTCCACTGGCGGGCGGTCGCTGGTGACACCTGCAACTGGCAGCTCTATGCGACGCATCGCGAGTGGCTTGACCGTGTGGCCCAGCGGCTCGAACGAGCGGAACTGGCGCACCCCGAGTTGAGCGGTGGTGCCTCGGCGCCGCCGAGCGGCTTCCCCGCGGGCACGCAGGGTTTCCTTCGAGGAGGTCGCGCGTCGACCATGGTCCAGAGCTGGGATGGCGTGGCCGCCAGCTTCGTCGAGGGCGACGCCACGCGCTTCCGCGAGGCTTTGCGCCTGCTCTCCTCGATGCTGCGTGGTGTGGAACAGGTGCGATGGCGCCTGGAGCGCGAGGACGATCGCACCATGGAAGCGGAGTGCTGGATCGACTTCGCCGCAGTGCGGACGCCGTGAGTCGCTCGCGAACGCTTGACCTTCCCGCCCGTGCGGCGCGATCGGCGCTGACGGCCACGATTGAATCAGCGCTGCGTGCGGCGGGTGTGCACGAGCACGGAACGATGCTGGTGGCGATCAGCGGAGGCGTGGATTCAAGCGCGCTGCTGGCGCTGGCCGCAGGGGTGGCGCAACGCAACGCCTGGCGCATCGAGGCGGCCACCGTCGATCATCACCTGCGAAGCGAGTCGGGCGGGGATGCGGCCCATGCCATGGCGCTCGCGGAACGGCTCGGGGTGCCTGCTGTCACGCTCGATGCGCATCCGGGCGGCGGCCCCGGGGCACCCGCGCGGGCGCGAGCGGAGCGCTATCGCCTGCTGGCCGAGCACGCGCGGGCGAGGACACTGAGGGCCGTCATCACGGCGCACCACGCTGAGGATCAGTGCGAGACGATGTTGCTTGCGCTCCTGCGCGGCGCGGGACCGAAGGCGGCGGGAGGCATGCCGCTCAGGCGCAGGCTCGGCCAGGGCGTCGACCTCATCAGGCCGCTCCTCTCGGTCTCGCGAGGCGACCTCGAGCGCCTCTGCCGCAGGCTCGACATCGAGTGGCGCGAGGACCCTTCGAATCGCGATCCGCGCGCCCCACGAGCGCGCCTTCGCGGGGCGGTGTTGCCGGAGTTCGAGCGGGTGCGGCTCGGTGCGGTGAAGCGCATGGCTGCGGCTGGAGACCTCCTTCGCGCAGCGGGGGCGCTCTTCGAGCGGCGAGCGGCTCGCGCGCTGAAGCGTGCGCTACTGAGCGACGCGTCGGCACGAGTGAGCAAACCACCGGGGCCGCCTGGCGATGTGTCGAGACGAGCGATCAAAGCGTCGGGGCGGGCCGGTGATGTCTCGTCGCGAAGTGATGACGGGCCTGGGCGACCTTGCGACGCGCCCGCGCCGACAGTTTCATATGACCGCGGCGCCCTTGCCTGTCACCCCGCGCCGCTTCGACTCACGATGCTGCGACAGATGATCGCCGCGTCGGGTGACCGCGCCGCTCGGCGACTTCTTGAAGCGATCGATGCGGCGCTGATCGACGGCCGCGAACATGGCCGCCGATGGCGCAGTCGCGGTGGCGTCGAGATTCGTCTCTCCGCCAGGGTGATTCGGATCACGGCCCCAGCAGGCAGCGCTCCGGCTCGAGATGCTCGACGCAAGTGATTCGTCCGTTCTCGACGACGAGCACCATCGGAAGGTGTCTGAAGTACGCGGGACCTTCGGGCAGCACCAGCCGCCGGCAGTCGAGGCATTGCACACTTTCGGGCTGATCGCTCTCGATGAGCCGAGCCTCTCTCGGGGGAGGCACTTCGACGGCGATCACCTCGGGGTGCGAACCATCGCTGAAGAAGGTCCTGAAGAGATCGTGGCAGCGTCCACAGCGGGCGGAGTGGAAGACGACGAGGTGGCGACCTTCGAGTGAATCGGCGGTGAGTCGAGGAAGGACTCGTCCGAGGCCCGCCGAAGGAATCGTGTCGCCGATCCACTGCTCGGGGTTCGGGAAGACGAACTCCATCTCGCCGCTGGCGGCAGCCTGGCGCGGATGCGGCCGATCGCCAATCGGCAGGCGCGCCGTTGCGCCCATCGAGAAGAGCAGCAGACCCACGACCGCAAGGGCGCTTCCGAGACCGGGACGACGCCGCGCCAACTCATCGGGCCGCGGCCACCAGCGATCGCGGGAGGCGAAGAGAGCGCCGGAGACGACCAGTGCGGCACCGGGTCCGACAAAGAGGTCGATCGACGCGCCACTGCCGAGACGGGCCGTGACCTCCGCAATCGACGCGAACATCAGCCCGAGCAGCGCCACGAGCGCCGTCCATGTCGCCGCGCGCCCGCAAAGGAGGATCACCAGCCCGAAGGTCAGTTCGACGGCCGCGAGCAGACGCAGCGCACGCTCCGCATCGAGGTCAACGCGCTTCGCGAGATTCCAGATCCAGAGTGGAAGCGACGCCTCTCCTCCCGCCAGGTGCGAGAGCGCCGCGCCGAATGCCACCAGCGCGGCGGCAACGCGCAGGACCATGAACGCGCTCACCCTTGGCGAAGATCCGCTCACGGGTGGAGATCACCCGCCGCCATCGATTCAGGAGGCATCGAGCGTGGCACGAAGCGCGGCTTCGTCATCGGCGTTCTCGCAGGCCGCCACCACCACGCCGTTGACGATCGTGAGGATGATCGGCGGCGTGAGCACATAGTCGGGACCATTGGCACCTCGCATCAGCGATGTCCTGACGGCGTCGGTCACTCGATTGGGAAGCGGCGCCCCCGTTGAATCGGGAACGGTCACGAGCAGCGTCCGAGTCTCGAGGGGTCCGGCGAAGTGGCGGTTGAGCACCTTCTGGCAGTGATCGCAGTCGACCCGATAGAAGACGACATGCCACTTGCCCTCATCGAGTCCGTCGGGGAGGGGCCGCTCGAGCAGGTGCATCATCGGTTGTGCTGAGAGGCGCTGACCGACCCATTTGCCGAACTCGGGCAGGTAGAAGCCGCGCGGTCGGGCGGGCGGGTCTGGCCATGGTGGCGCCGCGGCCACCGGAGGCGAGGCGGTTCGTGCACCGTCGCCGCTCGCTGGCGCCGTCGGCACCTCGGTCAATCCGGTAGTGGGCGAGGTCGAATCACTCACGGGCGGCGCCACCGAGGCGGGCTGGTTCGGCGTGGCCGGTTCGCCAAATTCGATCTTGACATCCTTCTCAGGGAGACCGAAGGCGAGCGCCACTCCGAGCAGGGTCGAGAAGGCGAAACCGAAGCCGCTCGCGCCGCGATGGGCCACGGGGAAGATGGCCGCGAGAAGGAAGAGCCCCGAGTCGATCGCGAGCATCCACCGTGGGCTTGGACCGGCGGCGCCGAAGCATCCGCACTTGTCCTGTCCCGTCACGATCAAGGTCGTGAGGATGGCCATGAAGAGCCCCATCACCGCCAGCGAAAGCAGCCGAGAAGCCCTGGGCAGCATGATCATGGCTGCGGCGAGCACGAACTCAACCGCGATGATGCCTCGCAGGGAGGCATGCATGAAGTCTTCAAGAGAGCCTGGGCCCACCATCATGTGCATGTCGCGAATGACATCCTTGACCGGCTTCGGCAGGAGATTCGGGTTGCGCTCCGCCAGTTTGAAGCCAGCGCCGGCGATGATCCAGAGCGGAATGACTCCGCGGCAGATGAACGAGCCGATGATCTCGGGCGTGGTCAGGGGACGCTCGGCGGCTTGCGCCTGGTGGGACTTCGGCGATGAACTCATGGTGGTGGATGGAGCGAGGGCGTAAGTCGAGAGCGAGTTGACGAGATGCTCGGCGCCGAATGCGCCACAGGTCGATCGATCAGCCGGGAATTCGAGCGGCGCTCGCCAGAGCGGCGGAGTGCTCGAAGACCTCGCAGATCATATGAATAGCCATGAGATGGGCCTCCTGCACGGCGGCGGAGTCACATCCATGCAACGCGACGGCGCGGTGGCACAGCGGAAGGGCGGGGCCGCCTTCGCCGCCGAGAAGCCCGAGGCCGTGCACGCCGAGTTCACGGGCGACTTCGAGTGCCGCGAGAATGTTCGGACTTCGCCCGCTGGTCGAGAGCACCATCAGGCAGTCGCCCGCCCGACCAAGCGCCTTGAGCTGCCGCGCAAACACCTGCTCATAGCCGAAGTCATTGGCAATGCAGGTGAGCGCCGTGGGATCGGCATTCAGGCAGATCGCGCGGAGGGGAGGGCGGTCGTGACGGAAGCGTCCGATGAGCTCTTCGGCCAGATGCAGCGCCTGCGCCGCCGAGCCACCATTGCCGCAAGTGAAGAGCGTGCCACCTGCCGCGAGGCTCGAGGCGATGGCATTGATCACCTCGGCGAGTGGTTCCTCGGCGGCTTCGAGCGCTTCGATGCCCATGCGGGCCTGCACCAGCCGCCGAGCGATCGAGGGCCTGGGATCGCTCATGTGGTCATGCTACATCCACAGCCTCACCTCTGGCGAAGACGGGGGGTCGCGGAGAAGATGAACGCGTGCCGCTCTTCATTCACACCAGCACCATGCCTGTCTCCGCCGAGCGGCTCTCCGCGTGGCACTTCGCACCCGGCGCGCTTGAGCGCCTTCTCCCGCCGGGAGTTCGCGCGACCGTGGAGTCGCACGCGGGCATCGCCGAAGGCTCACGAGCAACCATCGTCCTCAGGAAGGGGCCCTTTCGAAGCGCTTGGACCGCTGTCCATCGAGAGGTGATTCCAGGCGAGCGCTTCACTGACGAGATCGAGAAGGGGCCCTTCCCGCGCTGGAAGCATGTGCACCGTTTTCTCCCCGAAGGCCCGACGGCGAGCCGGCTGGAGGATCATCTCGAGTATGAACCACCGGGGGGGCGAATCGGTTCGGCGCTCCTCGGGCGCTGGGTGCGCAGTCAGTTGCGACAGACTTTCGACTTCCGCCATCGACGGACGGCGAACGATCTTCGGCGCCACGCGGAATGCGTGACTGCGGAGCCGCTGCGCGTGGCCGTCAGTGGAGCAAGCGGACTGGTGGGTTCGGCGCTCGTGCCGTTCCTGACCACCGGCGGTCATCAGGTGCGCAAGATGGTGCGCACGACTGCGCCCCATGCGGAGAGCCGCTTCGATATCGCATGGGACCCTTCGGCGAAGAAGATCGACGCGAATGCACTTGAGGGACTCGACGCCGTCGTCCACCTTGCGGGAGCGGGCATTGCCGATCGCCGCTGGAGCGCCGCGAGGAAGGAGGAGATTCGGCGCAGTCGCGTGGATGGAACGCGCCTCCTCTCGGAGACGCTCGCCTCGCTCTCCGCACCGCCGCGGGTGCTCGTCGCGGCGAGCGCGATCGGCTGGTACGGCGATCGTGGTCCGCGCGTCGTCGATGAACGCGACGAGCGCGGCAGCGGCTTCCTCTCCGAGGTCTGCGCCGAGTGGGAACAGGCGACACGGGCCGCCGAGGATGCGGGCATTCGAGTGGTCCATCTCCGCATCGGGATCGTGCTCTCGACCCGGGGCGGAGCGCTCGCCAAGCTGGCGCCGATCTTCAAGCTCGGTGGCGGCGGTCCGGTGGGTTCTGGGCAGCAGGGGATGAGCTGGATTGCGCTCGATGATCTTCTCGGGGCGATTCTCTTCTCGATCGTCACCCCCAGCGTGCATGGCGCAGTGAACGCGACGGCGCCTGAACCCATGTCGAACCGCGACTTCGGGCGGACTCTGGCGCGGGTGCTCCGACGGCCCTTCCTCCTTCCCGCCCCGAGCTTCGGCATGCGCGCGCTCTTCGGGGAGATGGGCGATCAACTGCTCCTGCGCGGCGCGTTCGTCAAGCCCGCGCGGCTCATGGACCATCGCTTCCGCTTCGACTTCCCGACGCTGGAGCCGGCGCTGCGCTTTGAGTTCATGAAGTTCCAGGATTGAGTGCGGCCGCGCCGCACGGAGCCATTGCGTGCCTTCCACCATCGTCTGGTTCCGACATGATCTTCGCATCGACGATCACCCGGCGCTGCGAAGCGCGGCGGAGCGGGGCGCGGTCGTCGCGCTCTTCATCCTTGATGACGCCGCCGAGGGGGAGTGGCCCGCGGGTGGTGCCGCTCGATGGTGGCTGCATCACTCGCTCGTTGCACTTCGGGCGAGATTGTCGGCGCTGGGGGCGAAGCTTCTTGTGCGGCGCGGCGCGGCGGCAGGCATCCTCGCCGAGGTCGCATCCGCGAGTGGCGCCGATCGAGTCGTGGCGAGCGCTCGCCACGAGCCAGCGGCCATCAGTCACGAGCGGCTTGTGGCGGCGGCGCTCGCGCGGCGGGGAGTCGAGTGTGCATTCATGCCCGGCGCTCTCCTTCATGAGCCCGCGGAGATCCGCAGCGGCTCGGGAACGCCGTTCAAGGTCTTCACCCCGTTCTGGAAGGCGTGCCTTGCCCGCGGCTTCGACACGGTGCCACTTCGACCTCCGGAGCGACTCGAGGATGGCTCGCGTGGGCTGAAGGAGGGTTCGATCGACGAGCTCGGTCTTCTGCCGAGCATTCCGTGGGCCGCCGAGTTCCCGAAGCGCTGGCAGCCCGGGGAGGAGGGGGCGAAGGCGCGCTGGACGCGCTTCGCGGCCGCGGCGATCACCTCGTACGCCGGTGATCGAAACCTCTGCGGAGCTGAGGGAACGAGCGGACTTTCGCCGCATCTTCACTTCGGCGAGATCTCGCCTCGTCGCCTCTGGCACGAGGTCGCGAAGGTCGAACATCGGCTGCGGCCGGGCGACTCGCGCGGTTCCGCAGGCGATGGAGTGAAGGCGGCGCTCGAAAGCCTGCGCGTCTTCCGCGCGGAGATGGGCTGGCGCGAGTTCGCGCACCATGTGCTCATCCATCAGCCGAAGACACCGACTCAGCCATTGCGACCGGAGTTTGCAAGCTTTCCTTGGCGCCGCGATGCCGTGCTCCTTCGCGCCTGGCAGAAGGGGTTGACTGGCTATCCGCTCGTTGACGCGGGCATGCGGCAGCTTTGGCGCACGGGATGGATGCACAATCGGGTGCGCATGGTCGTCGCGAGCTTCCTCGTGAAGCACCTGCTGCAACCGTGGCTCGATGGTGCGAGATGGTTCTGGGATACGCTCGTCGACGCCGATCTCGCCAACAACACGCTCGGCTGGCAGTGGACCGCGGGATGTGGCGCCGATGCAGCGCCGTACTTCAGGATCTTCAACCCAGTGAGCCAGGGGGAACGCTTCGACGCGGACGGCGCCTATGTCCGCGAGTTCGTGCCTGAGCTTGCGAGACTTCCGGCGGAGTGGATCCACCAGCCTTGGGAAGCTCAGCCCGCCGTTCTTCGCGCGGCAGGTGTCGAGATCGGTCGAACCTATCCAGCACCGATCGTGGAGCACGCCTCGGCACGGGCCAAGGCGCTCGACGCGCTCGCGGCCGTCTCCCCCTTGAAGGAGAAGTCGGGATGAGCATTCGTGGTATCAGCCAGTTCATGGTCGATCATTCCCTTGACCGTGAGCGATCGCGCCGCGCCGATGACGCCCCTCCTTCACTGGCGCAGGACCGGCGCTTGATGAATCGGCGATCGAGACGCCGCGGAATTGGGCGGTTCAATGGCGGGATGGTCGCGCTCGTGCTGATGATGGCAACCGCCGGGGTCGAGCGATCGGCATCGTCCGCTCAGCCCGTCACGCCGCGAGCGCCGCAGGCCGCACCGGCGAACAACGCCGTCGACACGAGCGATCGACCGACCTCCCGAGCCGACCTCGCCGCGGCGCTGATCCGCTTCGAGCAGGCGCTCGCCCTCGCCGCTGCACTCCTGCCACACGGCGGTGAAGCGCACGAGTCGCTCATGCGCGACATGAACGAGCGCTTCGACCGGCTTACGCTCGGCTTCTTCGCAGGCCGCATGGATCAGGCGCGATCGCAACTTGAAGACCTCACCAAGTCGCTCCTTGAGCGGTTGGGGATCGCGCCGGATACGGCCGCACTCATCGCGCGCGGAGACGGGACCTGTGCTCCCGGGCTGATCAATGCGCAGAAGGGAGCAACGGTGGAAGTCTCTCTCGGACGCCTCGCACCGGGCGCGTCCCTTGCCGAGAGCGCCCGCTCCGGAGTCCTTGCCGGATCCTGCGCCGTTGGCGTGGCCGTCGACTTCGGCGCGGATGGTCGTGCGACGGTGATGATCACGCCCCTCTCGTCACCCTGTCGCCTTGAAGTCCGGCTCACCGGTGTCCCGCTCGCGGTCGCTCACCTCGATGCGATCGACGGAGAGGCGGAGGCGTTGCTCGCTCGCCTCGATTCGAAACTTGCCGAGATTCGCGCTCGTGCGGAGGCATCCCGCGCAAGTGCCGACAACCCCCCGTTCGCCATCGACCCTCATTCGCTCATTGCCGTGGAGTCGCGCGTCGAGCTCCTTCGTGGCATGATCGACGCGCGAACGGCCGAAGCACCCGCGCGGCGCTCGCGCCTCGCGATGCAGGTCGTCGACATGGCAGCGCACGCCACCGCTGTCACGAGGGAACTTGAAGCGCTGCTTGAAGGCCGGGATCCCTATCGCACCGCGACCTTCGATGGTTGGCGCGAGTTCGACTCGAGCGGAGTGCGGATTCCGATGCGCGTCTTCGCGCCGTCGCCCGATGGGGCCGTCTGCGGCCAGGCCCGCCCTGAAGGCCCGATCGCACCTCGGCCGCTTGTCATCGCACTCCACGGCGCCGGTGGTGATGAGAACATGTTCATGGAGGCCTACGGCGCCGGCCTTCTCCGCAATCTCGCCGAGGAACATGGATTCGTGGCGGTGTCACCGCTGACAACGGTCTTCGCGACTTCTCCGCTTCATTTTGATGCACTGGTTCGTGAGATGGAGCGCTGCCACGGCATCGACCCCGCGCGAGTGATGATCCTCGGGCACTCGATGGGCGCGGGGGCGACCGCGTCGATTGTCAGCCAGCGAGCGGAGTCGATCGCGGCGGCGGCGATGATGGCCGGTGGTGCCTCGATCTCGGCGCGAGGCGGCGGTGTGCCGCCGATCCGCATTGACGCGGGGGCGCTCGATCCGCTCATTCCCGCGTCCCGTCTCGCCCGGGCGGCCGAGGAGATGCGGCGAGCCGGGCTCGATGTCGTCTTCACCGCCCACGAGGGGCGCGGCCACACGCTGATCGTCGGTGAGGTGCTGCCCGAGGTCGTCGCATGGCTCCTCAACGAGCGTGCGAGCGACCAGTCGCGATAGGACGAGTGCTCCTGCGGCGTGGTGTCGCCTTCGAGGAGCGTGCGAGCGATCAGCCGTGGTAGGCAGAGTGCTCGCGCGCCGTGCTCTCGCTCTCATGGAGCCCGGGAGCGCCGGGCCGCTCGCGCCGCGAGCACCTTGTCGAAGGCGAGCGCGGTCAGGATGACACTGATCCCGAGGACTCCGAGCACATAGCTGCGCTCGGCTCCGCCGACGATGAGCCCGACGATCGGGCCCACGCCATAGCCGAGACCGATGAGCGCCTCGAAGACGCTTCCCGCATGCACCTCAGCGCCGCCGACGGCCATCGCGTAGTAGAGCGCGGCGTAGTAGATGATCGCCTGTCCCGCGCCGAAGAGTGTGAGGCCGATCAGCATGGTGGAGAGCGAGCCGGCGAGCGCGATCATGCCGAAGCCACCGGCCGCACAGAGGAACCCGACGACCAGCGCCGAGGGCCGCCCATGCCAGAAACTGAAGCGAAGGAGGAGCGCCACCATGACGAGGCGCGCCGCCATCCATGTTGCCGTCACCGGAGTTCGCCAGCCCGGCTCGACTTCGAGTCCGCCAAGGAGAAAGGGCATCGCCGGTCCGAGCGCACCGATCAGGATGTACCCGACCGGAAGCAGCACTCGCGTTGCGTCGCGCAGCGCCCTCTCCGCTTCAGGTCGATGTCGATGTTCCGGCATCCGCTGGGCAGCGAGAGCGGCAACACCACCCGGCTCTGCGGGGCCGGTGGGGTCGAGGTGTGCAGGTGCGTCGGGCGCTCCATGCGGTGGTGGAGCCTTCGGCAGCCACGGCAGGAGCAACAGCGAGATGCCGCTGATCGGAATGAAGAAGAGCAGTCCGAGTGTGGCCTGTCCCGCCGCCATCGCGGGCGCCATGAGCAGGAGCGCGAAGCCGACCGCGCTCATCCATGTGAGATTGAAGATCCCGATGGCGCGCCTGAGCGCGTGACCATGGCGGCCCGCGCTCAGGTAGGACTCCATGATCGGCCAGAGCATGGCACTCGCACCCGAGGCGACCAGCGCGCAAGTGATGACGCCGGGAGGTCCGAAGAGCGCGGCGGCGCCACCGAGCAATTGCAGCACCATCAGAACCGCGACGATCTGACGCACGCTGATGCGACGACCCATTCGAGCCACGAGGCTGCCACTCATGAAGGCAGCGACGGCGTAGACGACGGTCGAACCAAGCGCAAGCTGGAAGTTGCGCACCTCGCCCCACTGGAAGGACTGCTCCGTGACGAAGAAGACGCCGGACCAGAGCAGCCCGGAGCCGAGCGAATTGAGAAAGGTGATCAGCGCGACGATCGGCAGAGATGCGGGCTTCGCGTTGCTCGGTGCTGCAGGTGCTCCGGCAACGACGGCCGCGTCAGGATTGACATCGTCACCATCTTGGTCGGGCGAGTTGCCGTGGCCATCGCTGCGGTGCGGTGGCTGCGCCTCGCCCTGATCGTGGCCCGCATGGGCGCCTTCGCCCTTCGATCGAAGGGTCGGCGCCGCGTCGCTTCGCGAGAACGCGTCGCTCGGAGGCTGCTCGGAGGGGTGGCGCATCGTGCTATCATCGCCGTTCCTGCGGGTCCATGTAGCTCAATTGGATAGAGCATCGCCCTCCGAAGGCGAAGGTTGCAGGTTCGAGCCCCGCCATGGACGCTTGAAAGACGGCTCCGTCCGAGGCCCGGTCGCTCCGGCGGCCTCGGGGCGCCGTGCGTGACCATGACCATCGCCGAGTTTCAGGCCCTCATCCGTGAACGCTACCTCGAGACCGATCGTCGTCGAGGCGCCGCGGCGACCTTCCTCTGGCTGACCGAGGAGATCGGTGAACTCGCGAGCGCCATCGCCAGCTCGGAGAAGGGTGAACCGGACCACGCGAACCTTCGCGAGGAGTTCGCCGATGTTCTGGCGTGGCTGACGACGATCGCCAACATTCTCGAGGTCGATCTCGAGCAGGCGATCGCCGAGAAGTACCTGCGCAACGGCGGACCGCGCGGGACGAAGTGATCGCTGAGCGAGCGTCGCAGACCTGGGAAGCCGGCCCAAGGCGCCGTCGCTTCGCGCAACGCGAGAGCCGCGAGGTCTGGTGTTGAAGTTGCGGTTGTTGGCGGAGCGATCGTTGTCGGGGCGGTCGAGAAGGTTCGCCCGGCCGGAAACTCCGAGCGAATCCTGCATGCGCGGGCACTCTCCCGCAGCCCCTAGACTGTGGGCTATGACTCTTCGGTTGACTGATCGCGTCGGCGCCTTGCCAGCAGGCCAGAGCTCCTTTCGGCTCGCCATGACAAGGCGAATCGCGGGCGCCCGGGCGGGGACGGGGCCCGGGGCGTGGATTCCGACGCTGCCACTTCTCGCCTGCCTGCTGATGTTCGGCGCTGCGGGCGCGGCGTCGGCCCAGCTCGATGACGCTGGTCGCTCGACGCTGCGCAGGACCAGCAGCGAACGACCCCCTCAAGCCCCCGACATCGATGATGCGATTCGACGCCTCTCACTTTCCGGGCGCTATGTCCAGATTCCCGTGATCGGCCGCATCGGATCGGATGTCGCTCCCGAGGGCTTCGAAGCGCTGGCGGCCAAGCGAAGTTCACTTCGAGGCGCCACGGCATTCGTGGTGGAGATCGACAGCGATGGAGGCAGTGATCAGGCAGCGCTGCGCATCGCCGAGTCGCTCATCGAGATCGGCAAGGAAGTGCCCGTGATCCTGGTGGTGCAGCGCGCCATCGGGCCGGCGGCTTGGCTCCTGCCCGCGGGGCATCGGGTGTTCATTCCGGAGCCGGCGCCGGCAGCGACCCTCATCGCCTTCCAACCGGAGTTCGATCCGCGTTTGGAGGAGTCAGTGGCTCGCAGTATTGAGAACTTCCAGCGCCGGCTCGCAGAGCGATTGCAGCGATCGCCGCGCGGCGGAGCGCTTGAACCGATCGCAACTGAACCCAAGGCGTGGCAACTGACGGCGCGACAGGCCTACGCCGTGGGGATCGCGGAGCCGCTCGAGGGAGGTGTGACGGCGCTCGGCCGTGCCATGCGCAAGGAGCCGTGGATCTTCTCCGGCCGGCAGGTTGAAGACCTGCTGCGCCAGAGCGCGCTCTACCAGCAGCAGCGCGAGCTCTATCGAGCGCGGGTCATCGCTCGCGCCTTCACTTCTCTCGAAGCGTCGAATGCCACACTTGGACAGATTGCCGGTGCGATGCAGACGGCCGCCGAGTCGGACCCGCGCGTGCGATCGAATGAGGTTCCCGTGATTCGGCTCAACTTCGAGGGTGGCGCGTGGCACCCCACCAGTGCGTCGATCGGCGCATGGCAGCGGGCGTGCGACATCGCCATCGCCAACTGGCGGCGTGTCCTCTCATTCGGCGAGGCGGCGCGACAGCACCTTCTTTCGGTGCGAAGCGACCTCGTGGCGCTTGAAGCAAGCCACGCCGAAAGTGACGATCCGGGAATCAAGGAGGCGATGGCCCGGATCGAGAGCGAGCTCGCCGAGCTTCTCGAGCGCCTTGCGGCCATGCAGCCCAGGTTCACCGCCGCTCGCGAAGAGATCGAAGCGCTGGGTGAGCTCCGGGAGCGCCAGGGCAATCCATGACCTTCGAGCGAGCGCATGGGGCTCCCGCCGCGCCGTGCGCCATCTGCAACCTGCGCGAACCCGGTGAACGGCTGACCGGCGTCACACGATGGCGAGTGCGGCCTCACCCCGAGCCCGTGCCGATGGCGGGCTGGCTCATCGTGGACCTCGATCGCCACGCCGAGGGGTGGCATGCGATCGACAGCGACGAGGCCTCGGAGTTCGGTCATCTCATGCAGCGTCTCTCGAGTGCTCTCCGGGAGGCAAGTGGCGCCGAGCGGATCTATCTCCTCTCCTTTACCGAGATGGTTCCGCACCTCCATGCGCATCTCGCGCCGCGCCATGGGAGTGATCCTGGGCAGCGTGGATGGGGCATCGCCGACCGCTACCGCGCGGTGGCTGAAGGGCGCGCGGAGCCGGCGGACGCCATGGCGCATGCACGGATCTGCCGAGCCGCCATCGAGCGCGTCAACGCGACTCACGCGTGACGGCGGACTCAAACGCCGGGGCCCGGCGCGGAGCCAGAGTCAACACGGCGAGCGCCGAGTGGCGATCGAGCGCGCCGATGTGAACAGTCGCGTCACCGCAGGATCGACGAAGCGCCTCAGGCGCTCTCGCCCACCCGAAGTCGCACGAAGCGAACGATCTTCGCACCGGCGGGAACGAGCTGGCGGACGACCATCTTGCCCTCGGGGTCCTTCAGGTAGGGCTGGCCCAGCAGCGTGTTCTCCTCGAAGAACTTGCGAAGCTTGCCCTCGGCGATCTTCTGAGCGACCTGCTCCGGCTTGCCCGTCGCCTGCGCCTCGGCCACGGCCTCGGCCCGTTTGGCATCGACGAGTTCCTTCGGCAGGCCCTGCTCATCGACCGAAATCGGCGTCGGCACTGCACCGGCGATGTGAAGACAGATGCCGGCGGCATCCTCGGGCTTGATCGGGCCCTCGAACTGCATGAGCACGCCGAGCTTGCCGTCGTGATGGATGTACTTGGCGAATGAGCCGCCCGAGAGGGCCGTGCCTCGCGCAAAGCTGATGTTCTCGCCCGTCTTGATGCGGACCTCGTCAAGACGCGCCGTCATCGCGGGCGTCATCGCAACGGCGCCGCTCTGCGCGAGCGCATCGTCGGCCAGGGCATCAGCCATCGCACGGAACTCGGCGTTGCGGCTGGTGAAGTCGGTTTCGCTGCGGACCTCGATGATCGCCCCGCGATCACCTCGGATCGCGATGGTGACGCACCCTTCGCCCGCAGCGCGGTCGGTGCGCGAATCCATCTTGTCCTTGAGCTTCTCGCGCAGCCATGCCTCGGCCTTCTTCATGTCGCCGCCGTTCTCGGCGAGCGCCTTCTTGCAGTCCATCATGCCGAGGCCGGTTCGGCGGCGCAGCTCCATCACATCCTTGGGGTTGATCTCGGGGGTGCTCATGCTGGTCACGAAAGGGACTCCTTGCGGTCCATGATCACATGGTCTTCAGGTGATCTTCAATTGGTCGAGTTGGGGAAGCGCCGACCGTCGGCGCTCGGGACTCCGAGACGCCTCAGGCGTTGTCGGCGATGCTCTCGGGCGCAGGCGACGCACTTCGCGCCGCCGCCGGGGCCTCGACGGCTTCCGACGCCTCGGCTCGGCCATCGGCGCGGAACTGGCTGCGGCTTGATCGTCGGCGCGGCGGCACGGCGGAGCCTTCGGAGGCGCCATCGCTGCGCTGGCCTTCGGTCACGGCCTGCTCGCTGCGCAGGGACCGTCCATCGGTGACGGCGCCGCAGAGCTCGCGGACCACGATGTCGATCGAGCGCATCGAGTCGTCGTTGCCTGGGATCGGAATGTCGGCAAGTTCCGGATTACCGTCGGTGTCGATGAGGCAGATCGTCGGAATGCCGAGGTTTCTCGCCTCGTTGAGCGCATTGGTCTCGCGGTTCACATCAATGACCACAAGGGCCCCAGGGAGCCGGGTCATGCTTCGAATGCCGTTGAGATTCCGGAAGATCTTCTTCTGCTCGCGTGTGAGCTGCGACTCCATCTTCTTGGAGTAGTTCTTGATCTCGCCGCTCGTCATGAGTCCTTCCAGCTCCTCGAGCCGCTTGAGGCGATCTCGAATGGTGCGGAAGTTGGTGAGCGTTCCACCGAGCCAGCGCTCGGTGACATAGGGCATCTTCACATCGGTGCAGTACTGCTCGATGGCACCGCGCGCCTGTCGCTTGGTGCCCACGAAGCAGACATCCTTCCCCTCGGCGACGGTGCGTGCGACGAACTTCTTCGCCAGGAGAAGACCCTTGATGGTCTCCCGGATGTCGATGATGTGGATCTGATTCTTGACGCCGTGGATGTACGGCGCCATGCGCGGATTCCAGTTGCTCCGACGCTGGCCGAAGTGAATGCCGGCCTCAACGAGTTCCTTGACGAGCGATGCCATGACGAACGGCTTCCTTCTGCGCGGAGCTCCGCGCGTGAGCAGCGACACCGACGGGTGACCGGTGGATTCCAGGGAGGCACCCCACGGGGGGCTCCGATGGCGGTCGACCCGTCCAACAGGGCGCTTTGGACGGACGAACAGCGGAACGACCGACACTCGGCCGTTCCCGGCACTGGCGGCAGGTCCACATCGCTGCAGCCTTCGACCGGGGCACGCCGGGAGACCGGCGTCGGAGGGGCAGTGGGGTCGGACATGCCGACCCCCACAACCCCACCCGGGCGAATCGCCGAGTGTAGCGAATTCTTCAGGAAGCGGCAAAGAAGTCGCGGGTTCATTGCGCCTGAACGCTCAAGTCGCCGTGTTTGTGGTAAGACGGTTCCTGTTGTGGCCGTGACCCTTTGGCAGATGTCCTGCCAGGGCTGCAGCCGGTCCGTTGCAATCCCCCGCAGTGGGGCAGAAAGAAAGCTGGTTTTCCTATGGTATCTCAGATTCTCAAGAACCTCGGTCTCGCACCCTCCGCCGTGGCGGGAGCAGGCGTCCTTCTGGCCGCATCATTCGCCTCGGCCAATGTCTCGATCATCGGCGGCGGCGCCACCGGCAGCGGGGCGGGATGGGATGTTCCCCCGGCGCTGCTCGGTGGATGGAACATGACTCAGTACGACAATTTCGATCCGTTCCTCTCGCCCGGTGACACCACCTCGCTCGCGTCCTCTGATCCCTTCTCAACCCACACGGCGAGCTTCGCGAATCCGACCACCCACTTCCATGTTGGCAGCGGCTGGGCGAGCTGGAGCGGCGGTTACGACGGCAGCGTCTACTTCGCCGGTACCTCTTCGACCGCGATCACCCTGACGATGAGCCCGGGAACGGTGGCGTTCTCGCTCTTCTTCGAGTCGAATGCCTTCTCCACATTTGACTACCAGATCGCCGCATTCGACAACCTCGGCAATGTCGCCATGATGAATCAGACCGCCGACGGTTTCGGTGGCGCGACCTGGGCTGGCGCGTTCACCGACGGCAGCACCTTCATCGAATCCGTTCGGGTGCAGGTCATTGGTGATGGCAGCAATGGGATCGCGGTGGGTCGATTCGGCTACGCGATTCCGACTCCCGGCGCGATCGCCATGCTCGGCTTCGCGGGCATCGTCGGTGCTCGTCGTCGTCGGGCCTGATCTCGCGACACATCTGGCGCGAACATGATCGCGCCGGCTCTGGACTCCAGAGACCGTCTCCTGCGGGCGCCGCGTGGAAGAGATTCCCGCGGCGCCCGTTTCACTTGGGGCAGTGCAACGCACGCACGACCGACGATCGCCCCGTCGACTCGACCTGTAAGATCGCCGCCATGCTGGCGAAGGTCTTCAAGGCGTATGACATCCGCGCGACCTACCCTCGGCCCCTGAACGAGAAGATCGCGTGGCAGATCGGATGGGGTACGGCTGAACTCCTGCTGGGAGAAGCGGCCAACGCGCTCGACCCAGACCCGATGGCTCGCACGGTCGTCGTGGGTCGTGACATGCGGAAGAGCTCACCGGCGCTCTCTCAGGCCCTGCGGCAGGGGATGCTCGACTTCGGCGCCGATGTCATCGATGTGGGGCTCGTTGACACACCCTTCATCTCCTTTGCGATCAACCACCTCGGCTGCGCCGGAGGAGTGCAGACCACCGCCAGCCACAATCCAGCGGAGTACAACGGCTTCAAGATCAGCCGCATGAAGGCGAAGCCCGTCGGCGAGGGGAGCGGCCTCGAGCGCATTCGCGAATTCGCAGCGCTCGTTGAGCGTGAGAAAGCTGATCGTCGTGGCGGCCGGGAGGAGAAGCGCGACCTCTGGCCCGCCTACCGCGAGCATGTGCTTCGACTTCTCGATCCTCGCCTTCTCGACGGTCGCGCCACCCTCGAGGTGGTCATCGATGCCAGCAACGGCATGGCGGGCACCATGGTGCCGAAGCTCTTCGACGGCGTGAAGGGACTCCGCGTTACGCGTCTCCACTTCGACAACTCAAGCGGTGAGTTCGTGCATGAGCCCAATCCGCTGGTCGAGGCGAATCTCGCCGACCTCAGGCGCGAGGTCGTCAAGCGAGGCGCCGCCTTCGGCGTCTGCTTCGATGGCGATGCGGACCGCTGCATGATCGTCGATGAGACCGGGGCGCCGATCGGCTGTGACCTGCTGCTCGCGTGGCTGGTGCCCGGCTTCCTCGCCTCGGCGCCGGGGGCGGGTGTGATCTACGACCTTCGATCGAGCCGGGCCGTGCCCGAGGCGATCCGGGCCGCTGGCGGCGTCCCCATCGAGAGTCGGGTCGGCCATGTCTTCATGAAGTCGAAGCTCGCCGAGAGTGGCGGCATCGTGGGTGGCGAACTCTCCGGGCACTTCTACTTCCGCGACATGTTCAACACGGACTCGGGTGCCCGAGCGCTCGTCGCCGTGCTGAACCAGGCGCTGCGCGACGGTCGGCCGCTCTCCAAGGCGCTCGCGCCTCTGCGCCGCTACCACCAGAGCGGCGAGATCAACTTCGAGAATGAGAACAAGCAGGGGGCGCTTGATGCGCTTCGGCGCGCCTTTCCGAAGGCCAAGGTCACCTCGCTCGACGGCCTCAGCCTCGACGCCGGCATCTGGTGGTGCAATGTGCGCATGAGCAACACCGAGCCGCTCCTCCGACTGAATCTCGAGGCTGCCGATCGAGGCACCGTCGACACGATGGTCAGGGAACTCTCGCGTCACCTCGGTCGCCGCGTGGCGCATTGAACACCCGCCGGAGCAGGGAGCGAGGAAGCGCTTCACCTGTTCCGACGGGGCTCTTCACTCCATCATCGAATGAGCGCGGGGGCCGTGGTCAGCAGAGAGGCCGCGATGAGGCGCGCCACATTCTCGGCGTCTGATTGACGCGGCCCGTGACTGCCACGGGCCACACGGCCACTTGCTCAAGCACGCCGCGGGCTGCGGCAGGCTCAGTTGGCCCGGCGGCTCGGATCGTCGACGCTACCCATCGGCGGTGGCTTCGGAGCCTGAATCGGCGGGCCGTCATAGTCCGCGCCGGGCTTCCGGGGCGTGACCTTCTGGGCGGCAGGGGTGTTGTTGTTGTCGCAGCCAGCGGCGGCGCAGACAAAGATCGCCGCTGTGGCGAGGAGACTTGCGGTTGCGAGTGCTCTCTTCATGGAAGGATCTCCTGAAACTGACCCTCGCAACGGCCGTCACCTCGGGCGGCCTTGACGAGTGCATGCGATTCTAACCACGCTGAGGGCGGTTCCGCCATTGGCCCCCGGGTTGAGGGATGCCAAGGCTCCCACCAGCACTCAGCGCCTTCCCGCGCTGGGCTGAAGCATGAGGCGGGCGGGATGGGACTTGGGGGAGAGCCAGCGCCACTGGGTGTGATAGGTGTCGTCGTTGTCAGCCACGCCGATGTTGAGGGTCGGAGAGGCATTGGGGTCGAAGCGTCCACCCGGCCAGGGCACACGAATGCGCTGCGTCCAGCCCGCGTTGTTGGGCCAGCGCTCCGGGGTTTCCGCTTCGCAGGCATCTCCGAAAGTCTGGCCCGCAAATGGTTCGGTCAGGACATCGACGCTGCGACGGGTTGTCCCGATCTGGATTCGCACGGCATCGGCGAGGGGGTCATCACGCCGCTCTTCGAAGGTGCGCTGGTCATCCTCATACGCGCTGACGACCGAGTCGGGCACACGGACTTCCACGAGGAGCGCGTCGGCCGTGGCGCTCCGCTCGAGCGCCAGTCGAACCGTCGGATTCTCTTCGAGTGTGTCGTAGGGCGAGGGCTCCCAAACACAGATCGGGTAGGGCGTGGCGCTCTCGAGGCGGTCGGGCAGCGGAATGATGCGCTGGATCGGAAGCCGAAGCGGCATGAAGACCGGGATCTCGCGGCTGCGACGGTCGAGCAGCTTCACCCGGAACTCGATGGGTGGCGGAGCCACGGGCGCGCTCACGGGGATGGCCCGGAGGCGCACGGGAATCTGCGTTCGATCGCCCGGATCGACCGGATGGCGATCGAGCCCCGAGATGTTGAATGGACCGATCAGCTCGTGCGTAGCCCGGTTGAAGATGTCCACCGGGGTCCAACTCAGGAAGTGCTCGTTCGGCACGATCCACGGCCCAGGTGCCGCGCGGACCTGTTCGAGGGAGACCTCGACCTGCACATCGAGCGGGTTGCGGAACTCAAGCTCCACTTCGCCCACGATGGGCGCGGAAGCCATCGAAGGGTCGGGAAAGACACCCTTCCAAGTGAGCACATCACGATCGAAGCGCAGCTTGTAGACGCGATCCTGATCGTCCCGCGCCACCCAATCATCGGGAAGCGTGGCCCCCACGGGGGAGTGGTGCACTCGAAGGGTGCCGTCGGCCCGCACATCGATGTAGGTCAGGTGATGGAACTGTCCGCTCAACGGATGCTGGTCGATCGCGCCGCCGCACACTCCGACGATGTGGTAGTCGACCCCGCCGACACTCTCATCCCGCTGCATGGAGTGGAAGTGGCCTGCAAAGACGGCCTTCACGCCGGCCGCATCGAGCAGCGGCTGCACCCGCTCGCTCCAACCGACCGCGCCAATCCGCCAGAGCGGGCGGTGAAGCAGCACGATGATCGGCTTCCCCCGCGCCTTCGCGGCGGTCAAGGCGCCCGAGAGCCACTGCAACTGCTCGTCGGAGAGTCGGGCTCTGCGCTCAAAGAGCCCCTCTTCGGAGTACAAAATGATCGAGGTCAGGTGATCGAGCTCGACCGTGTACCAGAGCGGTCCGAAGACCCGCCGGTAGTGGGCGATGAAGGTGTCGTCGTCGGGACGGCGGGTTCCTCCCATGACATCGTGGTTGCCGGCCACGGGAAAGAAGGGCATGGTCAAGGGAGCAATGATCGACTTGAACTCTTCGGCCTGGCGCTCCCACTCCTCGACGCTTCGGGTGTAGCCCTGCACCATGTCCCCGATGCAGAAGACCGCGTCGGGGCTCGTCCGGTTCAGGTCCTCGACCGCGCGACGCAGGTAGGGCAACCCCCAGTCCCGACCGGTCGTCCGATCGGGAAGGATGGCGATCCGTTGGATGGGCGGCAGGTCGGCAACGGCGACGGTCTGGCCATCAACAGCCAGGCCGTCAACCCTCGTGAACTGCTGAGGCGAGGCGACGAGCGCGGCCAGAATCGCGGCGAGTAGGTGGATCAGCATGACCGCATCCTCTGCGCTTCAGCCCCTCAGGTCAAAGGAGCGCGGAATTTTGAGATTTCTCCCCGAGCCGGGTCAATCGCGGGCCGCTCGTGCGTGCCATGACAAGGCGCCGAGCGCTGGGCCACACCTCTCGGAGTCCCGGAGGGGAGGCATCGAACACGCGATGCGAAGATCGGCCAAGCAACTTCGCACAGGATCTCCAACAAGGTCAATGCGACCTGAACGGAAATGCGCGAGACTCGCTGAAGAGCGAGAAAAACCCCGTCGATCCAAACTGATCGGGTCGACGGGGCGGAGGGGAGAAAGATGCTCGTGAAGAGCGCCCGCACAACCCAGCGCTGTCAGACTTTTCGGACGCGGACCCTTTCCGGCTTCGACTTTTTCTGAGGGTCCGCGAGAAGTTGATGCGTGTATTACCTCGGCCGACCTGCCTTTGGCAAGTGCGCTGGCAGGCAAGTCAGGGAATGCTACGGCCTGCGAGATCGCGAGGTTCGAGCGGGTCGAGCTGAAGGGCGACCTCGTCGGTGAGCCTCGCCGGCTTCCGAGACAGGATGTCCACCAACACCCAGGAGGTCGCCGCGCGGAGGACGACGGTTCGATCTCGAGGCCTCCAGACCACCGTGTCGCGCCATGAGCGGGCCTTGCCAACATTGCGAACCCAGGTCGCCACCACAAGCGCATCGCCCGGCCACGCCTCGGCTTCGTAGTCGAGTTCGTGCCGTGCGACGAACCACATCTGGCCCTGCTCAAGCAGGCTCTCGCGGGACATGCCGATGGCCCGTGCATGAAGCTCGGCGGCGCGATCGACCCATCGCAGGTACTCGATGTTGTTGACATGAGGCACCGCCCGGCTCGCGGTCGCCCCATCGGGCGTGAGTGTGCAGAGGTAGGGACGAGGGTGGGCAACCACCGCCCACTCGGGGACTTCCGAGGCGGGCGAATGGATGAGTTCGGGGAGTGAGGTCGACACGCCGATCACGCGGGGTGCTCTTTGCCCGTTGGCCCGGGCTCGACGGGCTTCTCCGAGCGGGGGACCGCCGAAGGTGGCGGCTCAATGGAGCGAAGGTAAGCCCACGAGAAGAGCCCGGTGTCGTGCCCATCGGAGAAGCGAATTCGAAGGGCGTAGTTTCCGACGAGCTCGGCATCCTGAGCGTGAATCGGCCCGTCGGGGGCCTTTCGTGCGGGCAGGACTGTGAGAGGGTTCTTCGCGAGGCTCTCCCGGATCGCCCTGGCATCGGCCGAAGGGCTCATGCGCCTCAGGTGCGCGATCGGATAGAAGCTGATGTGTCCGTCGCGCCAGCGCACGGTGAGTCCACTCTGACGGTCAAGGTCGAGATGGACGGGTGAATCGCTGGCTCCCGACGGGGGCGCTGGGTCCATGCGGCCAGTGTATTCGTGAGCCACTTGGCGCTGATCCGCTCCGGCTCCGCGGGCCTGCGTCAGGTTCTCCTCGGCGGGTCCCCGGACGCCGGTCCGGCCCGCTCGGATTGTGCCGCCCGCCCAGATCGGGATCGTCTTCGCACGATATCGGCAACGCGAGGAATCTGAAGCAGTCTCTAAGATCACCGCCGTGATGAACCCCGATGACGAGGTCGCGCCATCGGATCGCCTCGAAGCTCGCATTCGGGCGCTGGAGGCGCCCGTCTGCGTGGGCCTCGATCCCGTGTTCGCGCGGCTCCCGGAGGTGATACGGACGCAGGCCCCGAGCGAGGTCGAGGCAATCGAGCGCTTCTCGGTGGTGCTGCTCGATGCCGTTGAGGGAGTGGTGCCCGCGGTCAAGCCGCAGGCGGCGTGCTTCGAGCGTTACGGCGCGGCGGGGTACCTGGCCCTCGAGCGTGTGATGAAGGCGGCTCGCGGTCGTTTCGAGATCATCCTCGACTGGAAGCGTGGCGACATCGGGGTCTCCTCGGAGCACTACGCCGCGGGTGCGGTGGCGCTCGGGGCTGATTGGGTGACGGCGAGTCCCTATCTCGGCCTCGACGGCGTGCGACCCTTCCTTGACGCCGGGCTTGGCGTCTTCGCGCTGGTGCGGACCAGCAACGCCGACGGCGATCGCGTGCAGTCGCGGCGCCTTGATGATGGCGAGGGAGGCACCGTCGCCGAGGCCGTGGCGGCGCTGATTGCAAGCGAGGGCGAGCGCTGGGTCGGTGCCTCTGGATTGAGTTCGCTTGGCGCTGTCGTGGGAGCCACCAAGTTCGCCGATGCAGCACGGCTCCGTGCCCTCATGCCGAAGCAGATCTTCCTGGTGCCCGGCTATGGAGCACAGGGCGCCGGGCCGCGCGAGGCGGCGGCGTGCTTCCGGGCCGATGGGAGCGGTGCCCTCATCACGGCGAGCCGAAGCGTCATTTACGCCTTTGAGCCGGGTGATCGGGCGTGGAGTGACTCGGTGCGCGCGGCAGCCGAGGCCTTCGCCCGAGACATTGCCCAGGTGGTTCACCCGTGAACGAGGCAAGGCGTCATCGACTGGTGATGGGCGGCTTTCTCGCGGCTCTTCTGGTCCTTGTCGGAGTGCCTCTCCTGGTGCGCCCGTCGAGTGTCGTCGTCGAGCCCGGCGCGAGACGCGTCATCATTGTGACCCCGCACAATGAGCAGATCCGTCACGAGTTCGGACTCGCCTTCGAGCGCTGGCACCGGGAGCGTTACGGCGAGCCGGCGAAGGTGATCTGGAACACCCCCGGTGGCACGAGTGAGATTTCGCGATTGCTGCGTTCGAGCTGGGAAGCGGCGCTGAAGAGCGGCCAGGAACCGGGCGGTGATGCGGACATTCTCTTTGGCGGCGGCTCCTTCGAGTTTGACCGCTTGGCCGAGCCGATCGTCGTGCGCACGCCGGATGGTGATCGATCGGCGGCGGTCCTTGAGCCTGTGGAGTTCTCTGAGGAGTGGCTCGTTGAGACATTCGGTGACAACGACATTGGAGGTCGCACGCTCTATGACCCGCGCGGGCGCTGGGTGGGGGCTGCGCTCTCCGGGTTCGGCATCGTCTGGAACAACGATGTTCTCGCGCGCCTCGGCCTGGAGGAGCCGACGACATGGAGCGACCTTGCGGATCCGCGCTTTCGAGGCTGGATCTCGATGGTGAATCCGGCGCAGTCGAGTTCCATTGCCACCGCCATTCAGGCGATTCTCGAGCGGGAGGGTTGGGAAGAGGGGTGGCGCATCCTCCGTCGCGCGACTGCGAATTCACGGAGCTATAGCGCCAGCTCCACGCGCGTGCCGATCGATGTGAGCCAGGGTGACGCTGGTGCCGGCATCTGCATCGACTTCTACGGTCGCTCGCAGGCGCAGACCCTGCTCGAAGCGGATCGCGCTCGGCTTGGTCCGACGGCGCGGCCCCGCGTCGGCTACGCCGATCCCGTTGGTCGAACGGTCATCGACTCCGACCCGATCGCGATGCTGCGGAATCCGCTAGACCGTGAGATGGCGCGGCGCTTCATCGAGTTCGTCGTCTCCGACCAGGGTCAGGCGCTCTGGCAGTTCCGGGCTGGTTCGCCCGATGGTCCGGAGCGATTCGAACTTCGTCGCATGCCGATTCGGCGCGACTTCATCGAGGGCAATCTCGATCGCTTCGTCGACCGCGTCGATCCCTTCAGGATCGCGCAGGCTCCGTCGCATCCGAACGAGTCGACTCGGCTCTTCGTCACGCCGATCTTCTCCGGCATGGCGATGGACCTCCATGGACTTCTGACGGCCGCGTGGCGCCGAATCGTGGAGCATCCGGCCTATCCGAAGAAGGACGGCATCGTGACCGCGTCAATGGTCGATGACCCGCAGTTGCGCCGCTGGCTTGAACATTTCGATGCGATGCCAAAGATCCCCGGTCCCGATGGCACGACCTTCGACCTCGCGGATCCCGCCAACCTGAGGCAGGTCGCCGCGGGGTGGATCGGCGTCGATGGTCGGCCCGCCGCATGGGCCGGGCAGGGGCTCTGGCCCTCGAGCATTCGTGGCGACGAGGCGCTTCGGCGTCGCCTTCGGGATTTCTTTGAAGCGCAGTATCGCGCGATCATCGAAGATCGCGAGGCGACGCCGTCAACGGGAGTGCCCCACTCGGCGTCGCGGAATCGCGCGGATGGGAGAGCGCCTTGAAGGCGGCGATTCTCTCGATCGGGGATGAACTCATTCTCGGGCAGATCGCCGAGCGCAATGCCGGGTGGCTCTCTGCACAACTCGCCGAGATCGGCGTGCTGACCCGTGAACATCGCACGGTGGCCGACGATCTCGAGGCGATCGTTCGCGCACTTCGCGAGCTTCTCGATCAAGCGCGGGTCGTCATCACCACGGGCGGACTCGGACCAACCGACGATGACCTTCTCAGGCCCGCGCTCGCCCGAGTGCTCGGCGATGAGCCCCTCGTCGAAGACCCCGAGGCTCGCGCAGCGCTCGAGCGCTGGTTCGCGAACCAGCACCGGGTCATGCCGGAAATCAATCTTCGCCAGGCGCAGCGGCCCGTGTCGGCCTCGTGTCTTGAGAACCCTCACGGCACGGCGCCGGGCCTCGTCGCCCCATGTGGAGAGAGTCGAGTCTGGTGTCTTCCGGGACCACCGGTCGAGATGCACCCGATGTTCGAGCGCTTCATCCGGCCGGCGCTTGAGGCGGGACGGCGGATGCGCGTGGTGAAGCTTGCGTCGATTCCCTGCTTCGGACTGGGCGAGAGCGTCGTGGCCGAGCGCCTCGGCGAGTTGATGGCGCGCGATCGCGATCCCCTCGTCGGCACCACCGCGAGCAACTTGGTCGTCACGATCCGCATTCGAAGTGAACAGGCGATGGCCCACGACGCCGAGGCGTTCGACGCCTTTGTCGACGGGGTGATCGAGCGGGTGCATCCGTATGCGCTCGGTCGCAGCCCCATGACGATCGCCGAGGCCTTCGCCGAGGTCGCGCTCGCGAAGGGCGTCCGCGCGGCGTTTGCCGAAAGCTGCACGGCGGGACTCGCAAGCGCCATGCTCGGCGAAGTGCCGGGCGCGAGTCGCTGGCTCGAGGGTTCCGTGGTGAGTTACTCCAATGAGATCAAGGCATCGATGCTCGGGGTGCCGCCCGAGATTCTCAATCGACATGGCGCCGTGAGCGCCGAGAGCGCGGCGGCCATGGTGAGGGGCGCCATCGAGAAGTTCGGCGTCTCTGCCGCCGCCTCGATCACGGGAGTCGCCGGACCCGATGGAGGCAGCGAGTCGAAGCCCGTCGGAACCGTCTTCATCGCCACGGCGGTCGGCCGCCTGCCTGAGGTGGTAGTGCGCCGTTTCCGTCTGCCCGGCCTTCGAAAGGCGATTCAGGAGCGATCGGCCCGATCGGCGATCGGGGCGCTGCGGCTTCACCTGCTCGGCTGGGGAAGCGTTCCGCTTCTGGGCGAAGCAGAGCCCGCCCGGGCGGTCAGCCCGTAAACGCTCTGAGGCCTCGCCGGTAGAATCGGGCATTCCTATTCCTCGAGAAGCATCCTGCGTACGGGTCGTTGTCGTCGAGGCCGGTTGAGCACCACGCGTGCCACCGGACCCTTGGAGAAGCCATGTTGAAGATGATCAAGGTGATCAAGATGATCAAGTCCAGCAGATCTCGTCTGTCGGCCCGTCCGTTCCGCTCCTTCCTCGCACCCGCGGTCGCGCTCGCGTCGCTCGCCCTCGTGACCGCTCCTGCGCTCGCGCAGGCGGAAGAGGAGATGGAGATTGACTTCAGCCAGTTCCAGTTGCCGCCGGGACCGAAGCCGCTCTCTGAGGGCTGGGATGCCGGCGCTCTCACTCCTGAAGCGATCGAGAAGGCGAACGCCGCACTCAAGGCGCTCGTCAAGGCGCATCAGGACGCACCGGCGATCCAGAACAAGGTGGTCTTCACGACCCGTCATGCGCTCGGCGAGCAGAGCGACACGCTCGATGCCTCCTTCGGCAGCGGCGACACCTTCCGCTTGAGCGGCGGGCCGATGACGCTCACCAGCGCCGATGAATCGATCTTCCTCGAGATCGCGGGCAACAAGCGGAAGTTCCTCAAGGTCCCGGTCAAGGAGAGCGCCTTGGCGACGCTGAAGGAAGTGCTTCCTTCGCCACTGCCATTCCCGCTCATCGAGCTGCGCAAGGGCCTCTCCGGCGATGCGCTGATCGAGGGTTTTTCCTTGGGCGGCATGCTGAACGATCTCAAGGTCGTCGGCCTTCGGCAGGTGGATGGCGCCGACCGAGTTCTCATGAAGGGTTCCAACGGTGACGCCGAAGTGGCCATCGACCCGAAGACCGGACTGGCGAAGTCGATCATGGCCGTCTTTTCGCCCGAGGGCGCGCCTCCCGGAATGACGGTCGCTCTCGACATTGACCTGGGACCGACGGTCATGAGCGCGCTTCCATCGCCGATCACCGCGCCCGAGGCGCAGGGTCGGATGATCGTCGCCACGATTCAGGACCTGATGATGCCGGTGGCGATCGGTGAGCCCGCCGTCGAGTTTGCCCTGATGGATACCGAAGGCAGGAAGATCACTTCCGCCGACCTCAAGGGTCAGGTTGTTGTCCTCGACTTCTGGGCGACCTGGTGTGCGCCGTGCCAGATGGCGCTGCCGAAGCTCAATGAGTTCGCCCAGTGGGCGGCCGCCAGCGGCAAGCCGATCAAGGTCTTTGGTGTCGATGTCTGGGAGCGTGTCGAAGCCTCGGAGCGCCAGGCCTTCGCCAAGAAGTTCTGGGATCAGAAGGGCTTCAGCTTTGCGACGCTCGTGGATGAGTCCGACGAGCTCATCGGTGGCTACGGCTTCCAGGGCATCCCCGTAACGGTCGTCATCGGACCCGACGGGAATGTCGCCGCGGTCCACCAGGGCTTTGATCCCGAAATGGTCGAGACGCTCAAGCGAGATGTCGAGAAGGCGCTCGCCAAGACGCCTGCGGCCGGCTGATGCGTTTGATTCGTGCCGCCACTGGCGCTGGCGCGGCGTCCCTTCGCGGGGGCGCCGCGCTGGCGTTGGTGGCCGGTGCGTTCGGGGGCTTGTCGACCGCACTGCATGGGGGAGCGCTCCGGCAATCGCATACGCCCGAGCCGGCGGCGCAGCGCGCCTTCGAGGCGCTGGTCAAGACCACGCGCGAAAGGGCCCCTTACTCCGCGCAGACTTCGCTGGTGGTGCGGGCGAGCGAGGGCGAGCACAGCGCCGACGCGCCGCCCCTCGAGGCGAAGCTCTTCTTTGATCCGCGCTCGACGCCACGGCGAGCGGTGCTTGAGCTCCGCGGCTTCACCGTCAGAGTGCATGAGGGGCGGATCGATGTCACCCACGCCTCGAACGAGCGCGACTATGTCTCGATCGAGGACGACGGATCGCCCTATTACACGCTGCTCCTGTCATTCGTCGATCTCCCGTACCCACAGATCGGTCTGATCTTGGGTGATGACGATCCTGGAGACCTGCTGACTCAGCTCACTTCACGGGCGGGTTGGATCGTGCCGACCAAGGTCGAGGAGGTCGAGCGTCCGGTGAATCGGCGCACGAGCGGGGCGGCGGACGATGGCGCGGCGCCGAGGCTGGCGCCCGCGGATGAGTCGTCGCCAGCGGTGCCGGACCGGCCAACTGACCTGACCCGCCGGGCGCAGCGCATTCACTTCACCAGTGATTTCGAGCACCTTGAGATTGATGTCGATCCGCTCTCGCAGGCGATCCTCGGAAGCCGGCTGAAGCTCACCGGTGGTCCGATGGTGGCGCAGGGCGCGACCTTGCAGGTTGAGATCGATTGCGAGGAGAGCCCCCTTCCGCCGGAGGATGTTGCGGCTCGATTCGCCTTTGACCCTGGAGCGCGGCGCCGCATCGACTCGATCGCGGCGCTCGCCCGCGTTCAGGAGCAGCAGGGAGGCGAGCGGCGCGGCGTGGTTGCGGCGAACCCGGGCATGGTCGGGCGACGAGCACCCGATGTCTCCATGGAGCGCTGGGATGGAGGCGATTTCGATCTTTCGAACTTCCGAGGACGCAGGGTGGTGGTCCTTGACTTCTGGGCGACCTGGTGCGGCCCGTGCCGAGTCGGCCTGCCCAAGCTCGACGCCGTCGCCAGGCGACTCGCGGCGAAGGGTGTGCCGCTCGAAGTGGCCGCCGTCAACACGATGGAGGGTCTCGAAGGCGAGGCCCTGCGCCGGCGCGTGGATGGCTTCTGGCGCGACAGGAACTTCTCGCTCTCGCTTGTTCTCGATGAGAAGGGTGAGGCCGCCGATGCCTTTGGTGTGCGCGGTCTTCCAACCACCGTGGTGATCGGGAGCGATGGCGTGGTGCACTGGTACCAGGTGGGGCTCTCCGAGCGCTGGGAAGAGGAACTCGAAGCGGTGATCGAGCGGGCGCAACGCCCCTTCGGTGCACCCGTGGCGCCCGACGCGGACGATGACGGCACATGAGCGTCATTCGAGATCCGGCGCTGGATCATCTGGTCCGCGCGCTGCGTGAGTTGGGGATCACCGATGTCCGCACCGATCGTCACACGCGGATGCTCTACGCCACCGATGCGAGCATCTACCAGGTCGAACCGCTCGCGGTGGTGATCCTTGACTCGGTCGAGCAGGCGCCTGCCGTGGTGCGCACCTGCGCGGAGGCGGGACTGCCCATTCTGCCTCGCGGCGCAGGCACGGCGCTCGCGGGGCAGAGTGTCAATCGCGCCGTCATCCTCGACTTCAGCGCGCGTTGTCGAACGATTCGCTCGGTAAGCGTTGAGAAGCGCCGCGCGCGGGTGGAGCCGGGTGTGGTGCTCGACCAGTTGAATGCCCACCTTGCGCCGCATGGCCTCATGTTCGGGCCCGATGTGGCGACCGCGAGTCACGCGAACCTCGGCGGCATGATCGGAAACAACTCGGCGGGCGCGTACTCCATTCTCCATGGTCGGACAGTGGAGCATGTCGTCGCGATCGACGCGCTCCTGGCCGATGGATCACGCCATGAGTTTCGCGAAGGCTCCTGCATGGCCAACGAGCGCGAATTCGCCCTGGTCGAACGCCTGGCGGAGATCGTGCTCCCCCTCCGGGAGGAGATCGCGCGTCGAGTGCCGAAGATCCGCCGCCATGTGGATGGGTACAACCTCGACCTGCTGCTTGCCCAGCTCGACGCGAGTCCACCCGGCACCTTTGACCGCGTGAACCTCGCAACGCTCCTCTGCGGAAGTGAAGGCACCCTCGCGGTGACCCTCGGCGCCGAGGTCTCGCTGGTTGATCGCCCCGTGACGCGCGGGTTGGCGATGGTCGCCTTCGCCACAGTCGATGCGGCGCTTGAGGCACTTGGAGCCATTCTCGCCCAGCGGCCCGCCGCCGTTGAGATGATCGACGAGGTCATCATCGAGACGGCGCGCCTGAATCGCGAGCATGCGGCGACGGTCGAACTTCTGCCGCGTGTGAATGGCCGGGACCCCGGGGCAGTGCTCTATGTCGAACACTTCGGCGCCTCGAGAAGTGAAGTGGAGTCGAAGCTCAAGGCCATCGCCTCGGCGGCGCCAGATGCACCGCGATTGGAGTACCTCGACGCTGAGTCGATGCGCCGCGCGTGGCACCTGCGGAAGGCAGGAGAGCCGCTGCTGCATGCGATTCCCGGTGAACGAAAGCCGGTCACTTTCGTCGAGGACACGGCGGTCGATCCGAGCCGTCTGCGTGCGTTCGTTCACGAGTTCAAGGCGATCGTGGAGCGTCACGGGACGCGCGCGGCGTATTGGGCTCACGCTTCCGTCGGCTGCCTCCATATTCGCCCGCTCATCAACCTGCGCGACGAGCGCGACCGGGCGGCGATGGTCGCGATCGCGAAAGAGGTGGCGGACCTGGTGATGCGGCACGGCGGGGCCCTCTCGGGTGAGCATGGAGATGGGCGCGTCCGCACGCCCTTGCTCGAGCGCGTGCTCGGTCCCGCGCTCTGCGACGCGTTCCGCAAGGTGAAGCGCCTCTTCGACCCGCAGGGCCTTCTCAATCCCGGCAACATCGTCGATTCGGGGACACCGCTCCGCATTCTCGATCATCATCGCGTGAAGCCGATCGATCGAGTGATCGACGCGCCGCTTGGCGACGGTGTGACCTTCTATCGATATGAGCGGGAAGGGGGGTTCGGGCATGCGATCGACCAGTGCAATGGCGCCGGACTCTGTCGGCGCATGGCGCCGGGTGCCATGTGCCCGAGCTATCGAGCGACGCTCGAAGAGCGCCACGCTACGCGCGGCCGGGGCAATGCGCTTCGACTGGCCCTCACCGGGCAATTCGGCGATGGTGCGCCCTCGTGGAATGACCCTGAGACGCTCGATACGCTCGACCTCTGTCTCGGCTGCAAGGCGTGCAAGAGCGAGTGCCCGTCGAATGTCGACATCGCCAAGCTGAAGTCGGAGTACCTGGCGCAGGCCTATCGGAGCAGTGGGGGTGCTCCCTGGGCCGCGCGCCTGCTCGGACGACTTCGAATGATGAGCCGTGCAGGCTCGGCACTCGCGCCGCTCTCAAATCTCATCGCCGCGATCCCCGCGGCGCATCGGGCGCTCTTCTCGATGCTCCGCTTTGATCCCCGCCGTGAACCGTTGACCTTCTCACGATCGCTTGCGCGAGCGCTTCGACGGCATGCCTGCAGGCGCGTTCCCACAGACGGCCCGGTCGTCCTTCTCATGGGCGATTGCTTCAGTTGCTTTCAGAACTCCGAGATCGGTCTGGCCGCCGTCAAGGTTCTCGAAGCCTTCGGATATCGCGTGGAACTCATCGATGCCGGCTGCTGCGCTCGGCCACAGATTTCGCTGGGGCTGCTGGATCAGGCCGTCCGGACCTCGACGGTCACGGCGCTGCACCTCGAGGCGGCTCTTGAACGCCATCCCGAGGCCCCGCTGCTCACGCTCGAGCCGAGTTGTGACAGCGCGATGCGCGACGACTGGACCGACCTTCAGCTCGGCCTCGACTCCGAGCGTGTCAAGGCGATTGCGGCGAGAACGATGCTGGTTGATGAGTTTCTCGCTCGGGCCTGGGAACACCATCCGCGACGCCCCTCGATTGAGCCGAAGGGTGAGCGGATACTGGTCCACACCCACTGTCACCAGCGGGCGCTGCATGGAAGTGCGTCGTCGGCGGCGCTCCTGGAGCGACTCTTCCCGGGTGCGGTCGAGGTGCTCGACAGCGGGTGCTGCGGCATGGCCGGCAGCTTCGGGTACTCGGCGCATCGCTTCGACCTCTCGATGCGCATCGGCGAGATCTCACTCTTCGCCCCATTGCGCCGCGCGCTTGCGGACTCAGCGACGAGGGGCGAGGTACCCGGGACGGAACAGCGCGCGTGCGGTGATTCACAAAGCGTCGTGGTCGCTGCCGGCACGAGTTGTCGCCAGCAGCTTCGGGAGGGGATGGGCGTGGGGGCGCTCCATCCGATCGACCTCTGCGCCCGGGCGCTCGCCAACCAAGTACCATCCCCATCATGACCGCCGAACGCCCCGAATCGCTCTCGCTCGACCTGGACGCCGACGGCGCCGGCCCCGACATCGATGGTGCGTGCATCCTGCTGGTCGATGACAACCAGCAGAATCTCGAGCTCATGCAGGCGTATCTCGAGATGCTCCCGGTACGGATCGAGACGGCCCACGACGGCATCGAGGCGGTCGCGGCGATCGATCGGGTTCAGCCCGACCTGGTTCTGCTCGATGTGATGATGCCGCGCATGAGCGGCTTCGAAGTCTGCCAGAAGATCAAGCAGAATCCGGCCACGCGCGATGTGGTGGTCATCATGGTCACAGCTCTGCACGAAGTGGGGGACTACGAACGCGCGGTCGAGAGCGGCTGCGATGACTTCCTGACGAAGCCGGTCAACAAGCTCGAACTGCTGACGCGCACGAAGAGTCTGCTTCGGGTGCGGCTCCTGAAGCGGAAGATCGAAGCGCTGATGCGCGAGCGACGCGGCAGCTGAGCGGCGCGGGGTCGCCGAGGCGCCTCAGGCGGCCTGGCGCTGCGGCAGCGGACGAGAGAACTGTCGGCTGGTTCGCGAGGGTCCGTTCGAGCGCGAGGTCCCGCGAGGACCTGCTGCGAACTGGAGGCGCTCGAAGTATTCGCGAAGGGCATCGGCGGCGAACTGGGCGAGCCACTCGCGACGTGCACCCGGGTTGAGTTCGATCACGGAGTCGATCAACTGAGCCTTGGTCAGCATGGGAGATCCTCGGCGAGAAACTCCGGCGCCTCCATGCCGGTCTCCTTGCCATCGGCGATCCATCTCACGCCGGCTCCGCCCGCGTCCATGAACTGATCGGCATGAGACGGGGAGCTCCAACAATCATCACCTGATACAGACTGCCAGAGGGCCAACAGCCGCGGCCGGGGCGTTGGACCTCCTCCTCGGAAGTCGCTGGAGAGTCGTGGGTTGTGACGCCGTCGGTTTCGGGGCGGTCGCCAATCACCCGTTGGCGCGCGGTCAGGCCCGCATGACGCCCCGCTCGCCGCGAGGGGGCGCCGCATCCTCCGACGCCCTTCGAACAATCACGAAGGCCGGAACGCGAGGCGCGCCTGGTTCACATCGGGATACATCTCGAAGATGCGATCGAGTCGAACCAGCTGCAGCACCTGAGACACCATGCCCGAGAGCGCGGCGAGCTTCACCTCGGCGCCGCGATTCCGCATTGAACGGCTCAGCAGCATGAGCGTGCTGATTCCGCTCGAAGTGATCATCTCCACCTTCGAGAAGTCGATGATGATCTTCCGGACTCCGGCATCGACGAGCTTCCCGACGCTCTCGACAAGCTGCGTGGCGGTGCCGCGATTGATGCCGCCGTCGGCGGAGAGAATCAGCAGGTCGCCGTCAATTTCCTGGGCGTAGGTTTCCATGGGGAGTTTCCGGCATGCTACTCGCGGACCACCTTCATGGCGATGAGGTCCTGGACATCGACGAGGCCCACGGGCCGGCCCTCGCCATCGACGACGGGGATCTCGTCCACGCGGCACTCCTGCACCATTCGGACCGCGTCGCGGACCTGCGCCTCGACACCGAGCGAGCGCGGGCGCGCCGTCATGACCTCGTGAATCGTGATGTCGAGCACGGCGTTTCCATGGCGATTGATGAGCCGACGGAGATCGCCGTCGGTGAGGATTCCGGAGAGCCGTCCATGGACATCCACGAGCACCACGGCACCCGCACGACGCCCCTCGCCTGCGGCTGCGAGAGCACTCCGAACTGAAAGATCGTCCCTGACAACGGCGAGATTCTGGCCGACTCGAAAGCGCAGCGCCTCGGTGATGGGGCGAAGACCCACGCCGAGCATGCCGCCGGGATGGCGACGGTGGAAGTCATCGGCCGCGAAGTTGCGCCGCCGCGCGAGAGCCAGGGCGAGCGTATCGCCGACGGCAACCATGGCGGTGGTCGTCGCGGTCGGGGCGAGGTTGTGAGGGCACGCCTCCTCCACTTCTCCGAGCGAGAGATGAACCGTGGCATGTCGCGCCAGCGCGCTGCGCGGCCGTCCTGTGATCGCCAGAATGGGAATCGAGTCGGCGCGGAGCAGGAGGGCGAGGTTGACGACCTCATCCGTCTCACCGCTGTAGGAGACGAGCAGGGCCACATCGTCCGGCCGGATTCGTCCAAGATCGCCATGGACCGCCTCGGCGGGGTGAATGAAGTGCGAGGGCGCCCCAAGTGACGCGAGGGTCGCCGAAATCTTCAGCCCGATCAGGCCGCTCTTGCCCATTCCGGAGACGACGACATGGCCGCGGCAGGACTCAAGCAGGGCGACGGCGGCATCCCAGTTCCGCGCATCGGCCGCGACGCCGGCTGCGATCCGGCGGATCGCCTCCGCCTCGGCCTCAAGCGCTTCCTGGATGAAGGTCGTCTCGTGATCGGTCGCAGACCCGTCGTGCATGGAGAGAAGTTTACCCGTGGGGCGTGTTACCCTCTCATCCATGCCGCTCCAGGACGACTACCGCGTCCGGCTCGCCTCCTTCGAAGGGCCGCTCGATCTGCTGCTCTTTCTCGTGCGACGGCACGAAGTCGACATCAACGACATTCCCATTCACACGCTCACGGAGCAGTATCTCGCCTTCCTGAAGGAGATCGACGAGGTCGATGTCGACCTCGCGGGGGAGTTCCTGGTGATGGCAGCGACGCTCGTCGAGATCAAGAGTCGCACGCTCTCACCGCGGGGAGTGAGTGGCGATGGCTCGGCGGACGAGACTGGGCTCGACGCGCCGGAGTCGGAGGACCCTCGCACCGAGCTCGTGCGGCAACTCATCGAGTATCAGAAGTATCGCGGCGCGGCGGAGGATCTCGATCGCCTTCGACAGGATCACCTGGCGCGCGCCGAGGCGAGCGGTGGAGCGCTCCCGGGGCTCTCGCCCGACGAAGATCCGCCAATCGATGTCGAAGACGCCCATGTGCTCGACCTGCTCAAGGCCTATGAACGCATCATTGCCGCGGTCGACTTCACGCGTCTGGGCGAACATCGCGTCGAGTACGACGACACGCCCATCTCGCTCTATGCGGCGGATCTCGAAGATCAGCTCACGCGATTGCCGGGGAAGCGAACGACCATCGTCGAACTCTTCCGCGGACGCCGTCGCAGCGAGATGATCGGTCTCTTTCTGGCGCTTCTTGAACTGGTACGCAATCAACGCATCAGGGTTGAGCAACCTCGACCGAGTGACGCGCTCCAACTCGAACTCGTTGATGCGTGAGGCGCCAGCCGCGTGATCAGTTGACCGAGCCCCGGTCCATGCGTCGCGCGATGGCACGGACGATCTGTTCCTGAAGCTGCCGCGCCTTGCCCACGGCATTGGCCTCGGTGAGATCGTTGCCGAGAATGCTGAAGGTCCACTCCTGCCCGCCCGCCTGCACGACGCCTGACAGCGTGCTCACGCCGGCGATGTAGCCGGTCTTGCAGCGCACCATCGCCTTGGCTGGATCGAGATCGCGAAAGCGGCGACGCACGGTGCCGCTCTGCCCCCCGACCGCGAGGCTCTCCATGAAGGCGTCGCGCACCGAGGAGTCACGGACGAAGGTCTCGATCCATCGGCTCAGGCCGCGGGCCGTCACGCGATTGCCGCGCGAGAGCCCCGATCCATCGGAGACGACGAAGGGTTCGCCATCCCGGCCGAGCGTGGAAATCAGCGTCGCCTGGAAGAGTTCAGCGCCCGATCCCCAGGAGCCCGGCGCTCCCGTGGCGTGCGCCGCACTGCGCTTCAGCAGCGACTCCGCGTGCAGGTTGTCACTGTCGGTGTTCGCCCGCTCGATGACTGAGGCGATCGGCGTGCGGAACACTGGTCCGATGGGCGTGCCGCGAGGGGGCGCCTCGGAGGTCTCGGCGAGTCGGACTCGCTCCACTTCGACCCCTGCGCGACGAAGCCGATCGGCGAGGATCTCGCCGAAGAGCGACGGCATGTCGTGGACGACCGCGGGGATCGGAGCGACCTGCGGTTCCTTCAAGTTGCCATTCAGCGTGAGGTCATTGCGCCCGGGGCTGCGTGAAATCCAGAGCGAGTTGGAGTCGTTCCTACCGCTCTTGGAAGTCGCGCGATTCCTGATCTGGAGGAAGGGCACCGCGGGTTCGACGCGCGAGAGGTCGGGCTGCCCTCCCGGGACCGGCCGCGGAAAGAGATGCAGTCGGTTGAGATGAAAGTTGAGCCCGGCGACCTCGGCGCAGTAGCGCTCGTTGAGCTGGTCGCGTGGCCACATCGGGTGGACGAACTCGCGCTCGAAGATGCGATCGTCGACGACCAGTTCGCCCACACGCCGGATGCCGGCGGCAACGACGGCATCGACCCAGCGTGCGAGGAGCGACTCGACGGTCAGTCCGCGCACTTCGCGCCCCTGGGCGTCGGTTGAAACCAGTGTTGCGAGGAGCTCGGGGTCGCCGAACGCCGGGTCGCCGTCGCCCACCACGGTCAGACGGTCTCGATCGTGGAGCAGTCGCGTGCGGAAGGAGAAGTCGGGCCCCAATGTGCGCAGTGCGACGCCGGTCGTCACGAGCTTCATGTTGCTCGCCGGCAGCATCGGTTCATCGCCTTGGATCGAGACGATCTCGCGGCCGCCTGCATCACGGATGCTCACGGCGAACTTCGCTCGACGGAGTGCGGTCGCCTCGATCAGGCGGCGGACTTCAAGGGCGAGGTCGCCCGTCTCCGCCGCGGGGCGAGCCTGGGCTGGCGCCGTCGGGCGCGCCGCAGGGCGAGCTGGCGTCGATGCGCCTCCGCTCGATTGCGGCATCGCGTCGGCGGAGGGGGCGAGCCAAGCCAGTGCGAGAAGGCCCGATCCGACGATACGGAGTGGGAGCGATGCGGTTCGCATGGTGTTGATCACTCTATCGGGCAGAGGTCCCGCAGGAGTTTGATGGCGGCGCAACCCGCGACAAATCCACTGGCCCAAGCCCACTGGAAATTGAAGCCGCCGATGCGTCCATCGACATCGAGCAGTTCGCCACAGAAGTGAAGTCCCGGGGTGAAACGGCTCTCGAGGGTTTCGAGGTGGACCTCACGGAGAGGCACGCCACCAGCCGTTGCCTCGGCGAAGGTATCACCTCGGTCACCAACGATCGGAATCGGTGCCGCTCCCAGTTCGCCCGCGAGTTTCGCTCGCATCGCGCGGGGGATCTGATGAGCCGAGGTGGCGGGATCAATTCCGGCGACGAGGAGGAGCGTTCGCGCGAGCCGCTCCGGGAGGTGGCGTCGAAGGCGGCTGAGGAGAGTCTCCCGCGCGCCTTCGAGCAGCCACGCTTCCATGCGCTCTTCTGGAACACTCGGGATCCATCGCACCGAGAGGGTTCCGCCATCGGTGTGCAGGAGATGGCGACTCGCATCGAGAATGGCGGGGCCCGAGAGACCGAAGTGCGTGCAGAGCACGCTCCCGGCGAATCGTCCGACAATAGGGCCCCCGGGCCGATCGCGCACGACGATCTCCGCATCGCTCGAAACCCCGGGAATGCTGCGAACCCAATGCCCGTCAGCCACCTTGAGCGGCACGAGCGCGGCGGTGATTCGCGGAGTGATCGAGTGTCCGAGCGCCCGGGCGAGTTCGAATCCAAAGCCATCGGAACCGCTCTTGGGCAGGGCGCGCCCGCCCGTCGCGAGGATGACGCGCGGCGCGATCAACTGTCCGCCATCGTGGTC
Source organism: Phycisphaeraceae bacterium (assembly GCA_019636735.1). Taxonomy (NCBI): domain Bacteria; kingdom Pseudomonadati; phylum Planctomycetota; class Phycisphaerae; order Phycisphaerales; family Phycisphaeraceae; species Phycisphaeraceae bacterium. Next base: position 355,763 of record JAHBWY010000003.1, on the reverse strand, counting down.
GATCAGGAACTCCAGCTTCAAAGCGCCGGGTCGAATGGAGTCAACACGCTCCCCGCAAACGCTGGCCCGATCCGTCGCGCCCGCTTCGGCGAGGACTCTGAGACGACGCACGCTTCGCACTCGCGAAGGATGCCGCAGCTCGACGCCGACCCTTCGGGCCTCTCCCAGCAGGGCGTTCAGCACGGTGTGGGCGTCATCAGTCACGGGAAAGAGCTTGCCCGTCTCCTCACGCTTGAGCTCGACGCCGAGCGCTCGAAAGAAGGTGACCGTCGCGTCCACTCCGAACTTCGAGAGGATTCGACGAATCGACGCGGGCGTTGAGCCGTTGAAGTCTCGTTCGGAGACGGCGTGATGCGTCACATTGCAACGGCCGCCGCCTGCAACGAGAATCTTGGCGCCGAGGCGCTTCGCGCCGTCGAACGCGACGATCCGCTTCCCCGGTTCGCTTCGCCCGGCCCAGATCGACGCGAAGAGTCCCGCGGCGCCAGCGCCCACCACGACCAGGTCGGCACGCTCAGGGCTCATCGCGGCTTCGTCGTTCGGCACCGTCGCATCACGGGGTCCGCGTCGGTTCAGCACCGAGCACCAGCGAGCCTTCGAGGTCCCGCGCCTTCTCCGCCTGGTAGTTGAGCTTGAGCGGGGCGCCGGCGGGGCCCTTGACGATCAGACGCATGAGCGTGCTTCCGTGGCTCGGCACACCGTCGTTGACCATGAGGCGCGCTGGCTCTTGTGGCTGCGGTGTGAAGGTGCGCTGTTCGCGCCCCTGCACAAGTCCCGAGGCGATCACCTCGACACCGGGGCCGCCGTCAACAACGAGGAGATCTGGCCGTCCGATGCTCTTCTCCGCAGCTCGCGCGGTGCGAGTCGGGATCAGGCGATCGTTCGCCACGGCCACAGTGACCTCCCAGAGATCCCCTCCGAGAGACTTCGACTCCATCGACTCCCAGCGCAGCAGCGGCATCTGCTCGGCATGGAAGAAGACGAAGGCGAAGTTGCGATGGCACTCCTCTTCCAGCATGAATCCCGGCGGGATCCGTGAGGAGTACTTGTCTCCACCGCCGACGAGCACGCGACCGAGGTCAGGATGGTCCATCTCCGTCCAGTCGGTGAAGGTCTCGCCGAAGAGCATGCGATCGCGCCAGCGCCGCATCTGCTCGGGGGTTGGATCCTGCCCCGTCTGAAGAATGCGCTTGGTGGTCCAGAGTTCGTTCGTGAACGAGACGATGCCGAGCCCCTCGGCGATCCAGTTCACCAGGCCGCCATGCACCGTGTAGAGCCCCGAGTGAATCACCAGCGGGCGATAGAAGGGGAGCATTTCCGCCCCCGCGCTGCTGATTGCGTCATAGACCGCAAGGTCGCGCCGCGGATACTCGCCCTCGCGATAGGGGGCGCCTGGTCCGCGGAGAATCATTCCCCCCATGTTGTGGAACGCCTGACCCGCCGCGATATTCGATCGCGAAATGAGCAAGCGCCCGATGGCGCGGGTCTCGGGATAGAAGAGTGGCCACGGCCCGGCGCCCGACTGCACGCCGCTCGGCTGCCAGTCGCTCGGGAAGTTGCGATTCATGTCGTAGACCCCGGGCGGGTCCTCGCCGATGCGGCCGTCGCCATCCTGATCGATGCCCTCGGGGCCGGCGAAGCTCCAATCGCCGTACTCGCGGGTTCCGTCGGCGCGGGGCTCCGTCGGCACCGGCTCGAGAATGCGCGGATCGCGCGGGTTGCGTCGATGCGTTCCGAATGGATCGCGCCGCCACATCTGGCCGATGGAGCCATCTCCATCGAGATCGACCGGGCCGTCTTCGTCGACGAGCCCGTCGCCGTCATCATCGGTCGGTTGACGCCCCGTGCGATGGCTGTGCGGCGTGTTGGGATCGCGGAACCACGCCGCGCGACTGTCGGGAGCGACTACGGGCACGAAGTAGAAGGCGCCGCGATCGAGAAAGTCAGTGATTGGGGCGAGCCGCCCGTAGTTCTCAAGCAGGTACCAGATCGAGTAGAGCACGGTTTCCGTCGCCTGGATCTCATTCGCATGAATCGAGCCGTCGACATACATCGCTGGCTTCGTCTCCGCTTCACCGGTGGCGAAGTTGGTGACCGTGAGAAGCCAGACGGGGCGCCCCTCCACGCTGTCTCCGAGGCTCTCAAGTCGCGCAAGATCCGGCCGCGCCGCGGCGAACGCGCGCAGCATCTCGTCGACTTCGTCCTGGGTGTAGTACCGATTCCACGCCGGTCGAGGGAGTGGCGGTCGAGTGCCGTCCGGCTTTGCGGCGAGGGCACGGCTCTCCGAGGTGTCCGGCAGGGGGGGCGCAAGGAGATCGCCCGACTCGTTGCCGATCGGCGCTTCGGCATGGAAGGTCCCCGCGCGATGAGCAGGCGCGCTCGCCGCACCATCGCGAACCGTTGACACCCATTCGCCGAAGACGGGATGGGCGATGGTGATTTCGAAGGGTTCGCCACTCGAGGTGTCCACGATCCACTGCGCCTCGATGAACTCGCCGGGATCGAAGCCGCGACGGACATCGACGCGGCGACCGCTCTTGACGCGATCAAGGGGCGTGCTCAGGCGCGTGACCACCGCGCGCGCCATGCCGGCGCTCTTGCCGGGCGTGAGCGTGAGTGGCAGTCGTCCTACTTGCTTCAATCCGAGGTCCACCTGGATCAACCTCGGGGCCAGCGTCCGAACCTCAGGACCGCGCACCTCGATCTGGGGCCTCATCGAGGCGAGGCGCACGAGCCAGTCGCGCTGTTTCGACGCGATCTCATCGAACTGGTCGGCTGGTGGATTCTCGCGGAAGCCCGGCACGAATCCGCCAATCTCCACGGGACCGAGTGTCGGGTGATCGAATGGCGTCCACTCGACGAATCCTGCGCCATCGCGCTGGGAGTCGCTGTACTTGAGCCAGTCGGCACCCTCGGCTTCGACGGCGCCGGCGGGGGTGGGCTCGACGGGTCGCGCGGGTGCTCGCGCTGGTGGCGCGCTGCGGCCTCGAGGTCGCGCTGCAGGGCGAGGTGCTTCGGCCGCTGCGGCACCCGGCGTTGGTGTGGCGGGCGCTGCGATCTCACTTTCGGGCGGCGCCGTCGCTGCGGGAGCCGCGCCATCACCTGCACCACGCTCCGGCGAAGCCCGCTCCGGAAGATCGGGGCGCCCCCACATGGTGGTCGCAAAGGTGGGAATGCCTCGATGCACCATTGCCCAGAGCGCGAAGCTCCCGGCCATGTCGGCACCCTGCGCGCGACTTTGACCCGTCGTGTCCCGATAGAGCTTCGCGAGTTCGTTCCAGAGTGGAACATCGGCTTCCTCAAGAACGATCGGCAGTCGACCGGAGACATCACGGCCGCGACCATCGGGGGGCTGCACGACGGTGTCGTGGCGACCGAGGACATGAATCGCGAAGATCCTGGGGTGTTCAAGCACGAATTGTGCGAGCGCCCATGATTCGGGCTCAGACAGCGGCGCGACCCCGGCCGTCGGCTCGAATTCCTGCCAGCGGTGGGGGAAGTTGCGATCGGGATCGACGCCTCCCGGGCCATCCTCGGCGATGCGACCATCGCCATCCTGATCGAGGCCTTCGACCCAGATCGCGTAGCGGGCCACTTCACCGCGAGCGCGATTGGGCGCTCGGAGCAGACGCGGGTCGGCGGGATCCGCCATCAATGTCGGTACGGCCACCCCCGGCTTGGGATCAAGTTGTCGCATGATCGTGATGACGCCGTCACTGTTGAGATCAACGGGACCATCCTCGTTCATGCGCCCATCGCGATCCTCGTCGACGGGTCTGGCGTTCAGAGCTCCGCGCGCGGATGGAAGCGCCGCCTGGCGCACGGCCGCGTCGGGATTCGCGCTGACAATGAAGTGGAAGGTGACGCCATCGATCTCGCCACTCATAGCGGCAGCTTGCCCGCCTTCGCCGGCGTCCGTGGCGGAACTCGCCTCGACGGCGGCCATGTCGGCGAGCAGCTTGGCCATGCGAAGAGCGACGCTGGTCGTGGCTCCGCGCGTGCCGTCGAGTCCCGCCACCACCAGCAGCGAGGGCTGTTCGAGAGCGAGCGCCGGGTCCCGCGAGATCGTCAGGAGATGAAGCTCTCGCCCTTCGAGTGAGCGCCCGATCGAAGAGAGTGTGGCGCGGCCACCGGAACTGTCGACAATGGCCTTGAGTTCGCGCTCGACTTCCGCAGGCGAGGGAGGGGGAGAAGTTGCGGGAGGAACGACGGCGGCCGGGACGGCGAAAGCGACCAGCGCAACGGAGAGCAGGGACACCATGTTCGGCGTTCTACCCGCCTCACGCCGCGCTCGCTGCAGGCAAGCGGGAGAAACCGCTCCTCACCGCGATCAGAGCCCTTCAGGCTCGTAGACCGCATCCTCCATGACATAGAGGCCGACCAGCCAATTCTCGACAAGGAATGGCTCGACCTTGAAGGTCCCCGTGACACTGCCGAAGGTGAAGCCCGCATGTCGCCGTGTGTTGGTGACGGGCTGGGCGAGCTTGACCTCGATCGCGTCGTAGGGGGTCGGTGGCAGACCGATGCAGCAGCCATCCCACTGATTCAGCATGACGATCAGTTCGCTCGCCTCGCGCTGGAGCAGCGGGAAGGTGACATAGCCCTCGATCGACACGACTTTCCCATCGAGCATGGCGATGCGCTCGGGAATCTGATCCTCGGAGAGGCGCGGGATGTAGGTCTCCTGCGCGCTCGCGAGCGCTTCCCAGCTCACGCGGTAGGGATCGGCCGCTGTTCCCTTGCCCATGATGCGAAAGCGATTGTCCGCGATGATCGATCCATCGGGTTGCACCTCGAGTCGGCTTGGAACAACCGTGGCGTGCTCGATGGTGGGCAGGGGCCGCGACGGTGTCTCGGCAGCCGCACCCGATGCGGGGCGAACTGCGCCAGTGGTCTCGGTCACATTCGCGGAGGTCGCCGCTGCCGGTACCGCGGCGGCGACGCTCGCCTGGCGCACCGCCGGTGGCTGCGCTGAAGGCCGCACCGGTTCGAGCGTGCGCGCCGATGTCGCGGGAGTTGGTGACAGGGCGCGCGTCGGTGTCGTCTCCTGCCACAGGACAATGACGGCACCGACCATGAGCAGACCGAAACAGAGCCAGAGCCACTTCATGGGGGAACGATCCGAGTCGAATCAAGGCGAGTGGACAGGATCATCGGAGGTGATCGCGAGAGCGCACTTCATGCGAGAGGACGAAGCGAGCGCCAGACCGCGGTGCGATAGGCGGCCATCGCGGGAAGGCAACCAGCGAGTGCCGCGAGCAGCACCGCGGAACCGGCGACAAGGAGCGCCACGCGAACATCGAGACCGGCGTCGAAGACCAGTCCAACGCGTGCTTCGAGAAATGACGAGGCGAAGCGCATGCCGCCGATGCTGAAGGCGACCCCGAGTGCTGCGCCGACAGCACCGATCACGGCGCTCTCCGTGAGGACCAGCGAGGCGATGCGCCCTCGACTGAAGCCGAGCACACGAAGCACCGCGATCTGCCGACGCCGGGCCGCCATGCCGTCGTAGAGCGCCAGCATGATGGCAATCGCGCTTGAGACGAGCACCGCGACCGCCATCAGGACAAAGAGACCGTCGACATTGCCCACGATGTTGAGGAGCTTGCGGACCTCCTCCGATGGGCTCGCGACCATGATCGTCGTGTCGCGCCGCAGCATGTCGTGAACCTGCTGGAGGGCGGCGGGAGCGCCGGTGCCACCGCGGGTGGGGAGCCGGAGCAGGATGCCCGTGGCCAGACGGTCATCGTCGAGCAGGTCGTCCACCGTCACGATCGGGTGATTGCACTCGGGCCCGTGGTCGTGATCTTCATCGCAGGCTTCATCTTCGTCGGCATGGAGCTTGCCCTCCATCTCGAGGCGATCATGTGCGTGAAGGATCCAGCTCGCCTCGAGGTCGACGAAGAGCGCTCGGTCATGGGCCGAGCCGGTCGGCTCGAGTATTCCAACGACCTCGAAGCCATACTCCTCGTGAATGTGGCCGACACCCTCGCGACTCGACCCCGCGCCATGCGTGAGGTGGATGACATCGCCCACGGAGAGTTGAGCCCCTCGCGCCGCGGCAGCGCCTGCAACCATTTCGAATGGCTTGCCCGGGGCCGTGCGTCGAAAGGGACGCCCCGAAACGAACTTCCATGGCTCTCCGGCCACGGGCTCGAACTTTTCAAAGTAGATCGACTCGGTCGCGAGGGTGGGAAAGCCGCGGTAGCTGTCGCCCTGCTGCGTGGGAATGGCCCACTCGAAGGGGAACATGCCTCGGATCTCCTCGACCTTCGCGAGGGTCAGCGGGCGCTGCGGCGGGGCCGCATAGAAGAGCCCGTTGAGCACGGTGGTGAGCGGGCTCGAATCGGCGCTGACCAGAAGGTGCGCATTGCCGCTTCCGCGCTCGAACGCCTTGGAGGCCGCCGCTCGAAGAGTGAGCAGCACCATCAGGAGGGCCACCGCGATCGCGACGGTGAGCGAGGTGATCAGCGTGCTCAGGCGCCGAGCCCGCAAGCTGCGGAGCACGATGAGGAGATCGCTCATGCGTGGTCACCTCGGCTCGGCACCGATCCGGAGGCGACTGGCGTTGCGGGTGCGTGTCCGGCGCGGCCATTGAGGAATGCATCGATCGACTCGACGCGCCTGAACCGCTCGCGCATCTGCGGATCGTGGCTGGTGCAGAGAAGGGCGGCGCCGGCCTCCCGGCAGCAGCGCTGGATCGTCTCCATGGCGGCCTGCGCGGTCGGCGGATCGAGGCTCGCGGTGGGCTCATCGGCGAGGACGAGCGCCGGTCGACAGGCAACCGCGCGGGCCACGGCCACGCGCTGCTGCTGACCCACGGAGAGTTCGTCGACGAGGGCGTCGATGCGCTCGATGCCGAGCTCCCCCAGGAGCGCCTCTGCTCTTGTGCGCTGCTCCGAGCGAGGCGCATTGGTCGCCAGCAGTGCCACCTCGACATTCTCGCGCGCCGAGAAGCCATGCAGCAGATTGAAGGTCTGGAAGATCATGCCGATCCGTCGCCCGCGAAAGAGATCGCGTGCGGCGCCTTGCATGGCGCTGATGGAATCGCCGCCGACACGGATCGAACCCGACGCAGGTTCGAGCAGCCCGGCAATGAGCGCAAGCAGCGTGCTCTTGCCGCTGCCCGAGGGGCCAGCCAGAAGCACCTGTTCACCCGGCGCAAGCTCGAAGCGCTCGACCACGAGTGCGAAGCCCTCGGGGCCGCTGCCGTAAGCGAAGCGCAACCGTTCGATTTCAAGTGCGGCAGGCATGCGGACGCATGGTAGCCCGACCAGGCTCAGCCAACATCGGCGAGCCCCAGCGCCTCGCCGCAGGTGGCCATGAGTTTGCGCTTCAGTCGCGCAACTTCCGGCGCGCGGAGGTCCGGGTCTCGATCGATCCACTCCTGCGCATCGCGTCGCGCCATGCGGAGCAGATCGCCATCTCGCGTGAGATCGGCAACTCGGAAGGGGGGCAGGCCCGACTGCCGGGCGCCGAAGAGCTCGCCCGGTCCGCGCAGCTTCAGGTCAATCTCGGCGATCTCAAAGCCGTCATCGATGCGCGCGATCGACTCGAGTCGCTCGGTGGCTTCCGGCGTGACCGGATCGGCGATGAAGACGCAGAGGCTCGCCTTCTCGCCGCGACCGACCCGGCCCCGCAACTGGTGAAGCTGGGCGAGCCCGAAGCGATCCGCATGTTCCACGATCATCATCGTGGCGTTGGGCACATCGACGCCGACCTCGATGACCACCGTCGCCACGAGCGCCGCGAGCGCTCCGCGACGAAAGCGCGACATGACCGCATCACGCTCCTCGCCGCCCATGCGACCATGGACCATGTCGATTTCGAGACCTTGAAAGGGGCCGCTGCGCAGAAACTCAAGATGGCTGCGGACATCCTTGAGGCCCGCATCACTCTCGTCCACCGCGGGCACGACAACAAAGGCCTGCTCCCCCCGATCGAGCCTTCCGCGCACATAGGCGTAGACCTCGGGCGCCTTCGTGCCGGAGACGAAGCGCGTCAGCACGGGGCGTCGGCCCGGGGGGCGGCCTCGCAGCGTGCTCACATCGAGGTCGCCGTAGAGCGTCATGCCCATCGTTCGTGGGATCGGCGTCGCGGTCATCACGAGCACATGGGGCACGGGACCGTCACTCTTGGCGCGGAGCGCCGCTCGCTGGTGAACGCCGAAGCGATGCTGTTCATCGATGACCGCAAGGGCGAGGCTCTTGAAGCGCACGCTCGGCTCAAGGATCGCGTGGGTTCCGATCACGATTCCGGCGCTGCCGTCGGCAAGGGCGGCGAGCGTTTCGGCTCGTCGCGCCGCGCCACGACCCGCAGTGAGGAGGGCGACCTCCACCTGGCTCATCGCCAGCATGGTCCGGAGGACCTGATGATGCTGCTCGGCGAGAATCTCAGTAGGCGCAACGAGCGCCGCCTGGTGTCCCTGCGCCACGGCGAGAAGCATCGCAAAGAGCGCAACGAGGGTCTTGCCGCTGCCGACATCGCCCTGGAGCAGGCGGTTCATCGGAACGCCGCGGGCAAGGTCCTGGACGATTTCCGCGACCACCACTTCCTGCTCCGGTGTCAGGCGGTGAGGAAGCCTCGCGCGAATCCGCTCATCGATCGTCCGCGTGAGAGGCAGCGTGGCGGCACGACCGGCGCGGCGCCACTGCGATCGCCGCATCATCACGCCGAGTTGAAGAATGAAGAGTTCGTCGAAGGCGAGCCTCCGCCGTGCGACTGACACCTCGTCGAGATCGGTGGGCCGATGCATGGCGCGCCACGCCCACGCAACTTCCGGCAGATCGCGTGTGCGGCGATAGTCGGGGGGAAGCGGATCGTCGATCTGCGCGATGGCGGCGTCGAGGACCGTCTCGACCATCGCCTCGAGTCGCGACGAAGGGAGCGCCTCGCTGGCCGGGTAGATCGGCCTGATGCGCTCCGACCTCGGCGGTGGCTCGCGCTCCCCGGCGATCACTTCCCATGTGGGATTGACCATCTCGAGATAGCCCTGCCGTCGAGCGGCCTTCCCTTGCGCAACGCCTCGCGTGCCCGGGCGAACGCGACGATCCATCCATGTCGCATTGAACCAGACGAGTCGCATGGAGCCCGTCTCATCTTCGAGCGTCGCCTCGACCCGCGGCCGGGCACGGCGGATGATGCGCGAGACGGCGATCTCCCCTCGGACGGAGAGGTGCGCTTCAGCGCCGGGGCGCTGCGGGATCATCGCTTCGCACTCGGAGATCGAGTGCTCGGCGCGCTCATGCTCGTAACGCAGCGGCAGGTGGCGCAGCAGATCGGCGATCGTGTGAAGCCCCAGTCGCGCGAGCGCCGCCGCGGTGCGCGGACCGACACCCGGCAGCGACTCGAGCGCTCCATTCAGGGTGATGGCGGTCGACGACATGGAGGCTCCCGTACTATACGGAGCGTGGCACGGCGACCCTTTGATGCTCAGCTCGCCTTCGGGGGACTCTTTCCAGATCCCGCCCGACCACCGGTGCCGCCGGCTGCGCCCTCCCCGGCGCCTGTGAATCCGCCGCCGGCGCCTGACGCACCGCCCGCGCCTGCGATCGAACGCCCTGAGGATCCCTCTGCGGCGAACTCCGAGCGGGAGCCGCGGGACCTCTCGGTGACGGCGGCAGCCAAGCTCGTCGATGACGCGCTCGCATCGATCGCCCGCCCCATTCGGATCGTCGGACAGGTGAGCGGACTGAGCACGCGAACCCACTGGTACTTCAACCTGAAGGATGAGTCGAGCGTCATCCAGTGCGTCCTCTGGAAGACTCGCGCAAGCCGCGCCCAGGAGATCCGTGAGGGCGACGAAGTCCGGGTGACTGGAACCTTCTCCTTCTACGCTCCCTCAGGCAAGACCTCGTTCATCGTGGAGCGGATCGAGCCTCGCGGGCTGGGGGCCCTTGAAGCTCGCTTCCGCGCACTCTGCGAGGAATTGCGCGCGAAAGGCTGGTTCGACGACGATCGCAAGCCGCCGCTTCCACTCCTGCCGCGGCGCATCGCCATCATCACGAGCAGGGCTGGAGCGGCGCTTCGCGACTGCCTTGCGACCGCGGCAGCCCGCTGTCCAAGTGTCGGCATCCTGGTCGTCGATGTCCCTGTTCAGGGCGAGGGCGCTGCGCTTGAGGTCGCTCGGGCCATTCACCGTGTCGATCACGCGGCGTCGAGGCTCGGCATCGATGCGATTCTGGTGACCCGCGGCGGCGGCAGCCGCGAGGACCTCTGGGCCTTCAACGAGCGCGTCGTCGCCGAAGCGGCCTTCGCATGCCGTACTCCGCTTGTCGCGGCGATCGGCCATGAACCCGATATCGAAGTGATCGAACTCGTTGCGCATCGCGCCGCGACGCCGACGCGCGGCATCACGCTCCTGCTTCCCGATCGCCGGGCGCTCCTCGACCAGATCGCCCACTGGCGAGTCCGGGTCGATCGCGCCGTCCGTCGGCAGCTCAGCGCCGAGCGAGAGTCCCTTCGCGGGCTCGCGCGAAGCACCTTCGTGCGCCGACCGCGCGAGGCTCTCATCGATCGCCGACGGGAGTCGCTCGCCGTGGTCCGTCGCGATCTCTCTGATGCGATTCGTGATTTCCTCAGGGTGGAGCGGGAGCGCCTGCTGCTTTCGGAGCGGCGACTGGAGCGCTCTTCGCCGCGGGCGCGGCACACGGCAGCGCGAGAGCGATTGGCGCAGTTGCGGGGGCGAGCCGATCGTGCGATTCGCAGTGCGCTCTCTCGGAAACGGGGCGAACTCACCTCCGTGCGACGACATCTCGAAGGCATCGGGCCCGAGCAGGTGCTCGCCCGTGGTTACTCGATCACCACCGATCCGAACGGGCGCGTGGTGCGGGATGCGGCGAGCGTCCGACCCGGCGTTGTGATCCGCACGCGTCTTGCCACCGGCTCCCTCTTCAGCGAAGTCCAAAGAGGCGTGCCGCCGGGCGACGATGGTGTCGCGTGATAGAGTGCGCTCATGGCCAAGTCGGCGCGATCCACTGATTCGGGCAAGACTTCAGAGACTCCCGCCGCCGAGGCGGAGGCTGCGGGAGTCGCGGCGCTCAGCTATGAGCAGGCGCTAGGCGAACTGGAGTCGCTGATCCAGCAGGTCGAAGAGGGGACGCTTTCACTGGAAGATGGCATCCGCTCCCACCGTCGAGCGGTTCTTCTCCTGCGCCACTGCGAGCGCATTCTCGATGCCGCGCAGACCCAGGTCGACCAGGTGGCAGGTCGTGATCTTCCCGCCGCACCGGATGAGCCGGTGTGACCCTCGACCACCTTCGGGCGCCCCATGTTCGATGACCCATGGTCGACGCTCCTGTCGCTCGTCCCCGCGCTGGTGTCGGGGGCGTTCGTCTTCGCCTTCGGCGCCTGCGTCGGGAGTTTCATCAATGTCGTGGTGTATCGCCTTCCGCGGGGGATGAGCCTGCGCTCGCCGCCGAGTCGCTGTCCGGTCTGCGGTCGTCGACTCGCATGGCATGAGAATCTCCCGATCCTCGGCTGGCTTCTCGCGCGCGGCCGCTGCTGGAGCTGCGGGACTCGCGTCGGCGTGCACTATCCGCTGGTCGAGCTGCTGGTCGCGCTTCTCTTTGGGGCGCTCTATCTGCTTCTCTTCGAGGTGCGTTTCGGAAGCGGCGCCGGACTCATGACGAACCCCTGGTGGGTGGACATGGGCCCACTCCGCGCGGCGCCTGCGTTCGTCGCGCTTCTGGCGATCGTCGGCGGGCTTGTCGCCGCATCGCTCATTGATGCGAAGAGCTTCATCATTCCAAGTCAGATCACGACCTTCATGGCGGTCACCGGTTTCGCCGGGATCGCCGTACAAGCCTTCATGCCGGAGACGCCCCGCGCCGCAGCGAGTGGCTGGTGGGCGATTCCGCTCGCCGGATGGTTCGGCGCCTCGGTGGGGGTTGCCGGGCTCGCAGGCATCCTCGCGTCTTGCGCCCTCCTGCGTTTCGGGGGCATCGCGCGGAGCTTCGCCGACTACGAGGACTTCGTGAAGCCGGGCGAGACCTTCGCCGACTATCCCCATGCCCGACGCGAGATGGTGCGCGAACTCGTCTTCCTCGCCCCGTGCGTTGCGGGAATGACCGCGATCATCGTGTTTGAGCCGAGATTGCCGGACGGCTCGCCACCACTGTGGTTCGCGGCCGTCGGCGCTTCGGCGCTTGGGTTCATCGTGGGCGGCGGGGTCCTCTGGGCGATTCGAGTCCTCGGATCATTGGCCTTCGGGCGCGAGGCGATGGGCATGGGCGATGTGCACCTGATGGCGGCCGTGGGGGCGGCTCTCGGTTGGGTTGTTCCGACCGCGGCGCTCATCCCGGCGATCTTCGTGGCGCTCATCGTGACCTTCGGACTGCGGGGGGTGGCGCTCCTGCGAGGTCGATCGAGCCGGGAACTGCCGCTCGGTCCCTATCTCGCCATCGGGGTCCTGGCAATCCTGTTCGGACGGCCACTCTTCGTGGACCTCGGGCGGCTCATCATTCCGCAGGTCATCCCCAGCGAGATTCCCGGGGTCTTTACAAAGCCTGCCGGATCGGGTGGAATCCGCGGATTCCCGGCGGAGACCGGGTTCAGGTGGCCCGTCGGGGCCGCATCCCCGTCAGAGATTCGGAAAGGAGTCTGAACATGCGTCGACTGGCCATTGCCCTCCTGCCTTTCACCTTCGCGCTCTCCCTTCTTGGAGGCTGCGACAGCGCCCAGAAGGACGAGATCGCCCTCCTCAAGCAGGAGACGGACGACCTTCGGAAGCAACTTGCAGACCGAAACGCGGCTCTCGATTCCCTCGAGCGCGAGCGCCTTGCTGCTGTTGCGCGAGCCGATGCCGCGGAACGATCCGGTCCCTCTGCCACTCCGACCGCGCAGCCGCAGATGGGATTCAGCGAGAGCGGCTTCGAGGGCATCACCGGCGTCACCGCAACTCGGGTGGGCAACGAAGTGCATGTCTCCATCGAAGGCGATGTGCTCTTTGACAGCGGTCGAACCGAACTCAAGCCCGCGTCGCGGCGCTCGCTCGATCGTGTCGCCTCCGTCATTCGTGAGAAGTATCCCGGCCGCGACATTCGCGTGGTCGGCTTCACCGACACTGACCCGATTCGTCGAAGCGGCTTCAAGAGCAACTACCACCTCGGATTCGATCGCGCCTACACGGTCCGCGAGTATCTGGTGAGCAAGGGGCTCGATGGTCGCCGCATCTCACTCGCGAGCTTTGGGCCAGATCAGCCCCGCGCAACGAAGGCGCAGAGTCGGCGCGTCGAGATCATCGTCATCGGCGCGTGAGATTCTGGCGCGGTACGGCACGCCGCGTCTTCGTCAGAACTTGATGTCAAGGCCCTCCTGCTTCACCTTCTGAAGCAGGAGTTGTGCCTCGCGCAGCACGGCGGAGAGGCGCTGCGCCGCGTCGTTGAGGTTCTGATAGAGATCGGGATTGCTCATGAGGCGGCCCACGGTGCCCTGACCCTCGCGCGCCTGCACGATGAGCCGGTCAATCTCCCTCAAGGACACCGAGAGCTGATCGCTCGCGCGCGTGAGGCTCGCCAGAAGCTTCGGGGCGTCGACCTCGACGCCATCGGCAATCCGGGCGATCGCGGCCGTCGCCTGGCGTGCATTGAAGAGCGTGCCGCGAATGTCCTCGCGCATCTGCTCATCGCCGAGCCAGAGGTCGGCCTTGGCCAGCGTCTCCTGAGCTTGCCCAGCGGCGCGACCGACGCCATCGAAGGCGTTGCCCGCTCGCTCCATGAGCGAACCGACCTCGTCGAACGACCCCTCGAGCCTGGCGATGGCGGAGGAGGCATTGACCGCCGCGTTCTTCACCTGGTCGAGAATGTCCCCGAGCGATTCGAAGCGACCGAGGATCACCGACGGCGCGGTGCGGCTTGCCATGCGCACCTCGCCCTCGAATGTCGAGGGGACCTGGAGATCAAGCCTCTGGCCGCCGCCGAGCAGCGAGATGGCGACGGCGGGGCGGGCATCGAGGGGAACATCGAAGCGCTCGTCGATCAGGGCGAGGATGCGCACCGGGTGCTCGCGGTCATTGAGATCCAGCGAGACATCCTGCACGGTTCCGACGACGACCCCATTGACGGTGACCTGGCTGCCGACGCGCAGGCCGGCGCTTGTGTTCGCTCGGACCACGAGTGGATAGCGCGTCTGCCAGAGCGACGCAAGCTCACCGAAGAGCAGCAGCAGCGCCGCGAATCCGACGAGGGCCACGATGGATGTCAGTCCGACAATGAAGTCCCGAAGGCGTGCGTTCATGGGAGTGGTGGCTCAGAGCGAGGCTGGGGTGCTTCGCGTGGGGGGCGGTCGCAACACCGGATCATGGCCGTTCCTGCGGATTTCCGCCAGCTCCTCCGGAAGTGCTTCGCCCGCGAGGAATCGACGGATCATCTCGTCGGTGGACTCGCGGAAGAGCTCCGGAACGCCCTGGAGCCGCACCTTGCCCTCGTGAATCATCACCATCCGATCGGCCAGCTTGAAGGCACTGTGAAGATCATGGGTGACCACGATGCCGGTGATCGAGAGCTCATCCCGAAGCTTCAGGACCAGTTCATTGATGACATCGGCGCGGATCGGGTCGAGTCCGGTGGTCGGCTCGTCGTAGAGGACCACCGCGGGTTCGAGGACAATCGCCCGCGCGAGCGCGATGCGCTTCCGCTGGCCGCCGGAGAGATCGGCGGGCATCTGCTTCGCCTTCTCGGGCAATCCCACCATGCGAAGGACACGCTCGACGCGGCCGGCGATCTCGTCGCCGTCGCGCATGCCCTGCTCGCGGAGCGGGAAGGCGACATTTTCAAAGACCGTCAGCGAGTCAAAGAGAGCGCTCTGCTGGAAGAGAAACCCGATGCGACGGCGGATCGGTCCAAGCGCCGTCTCGGAGAGCCTGTCGATGCGAGTCGCTTCAAACCAGACTTCGCCGCGCGTCGGGCGCTCGATGACGACGAGGTGCTTGAGCAGCACGCTCTTGCCGCAGCCCGATGGACCGAGGACAACGGTCGTCTGACCTCGAGGAAAGTCGACAGAGATCCCCGTGAGAACCTGGAGTCTGCCGAAGGACTTGTGCAGGTCCACCACCCGCATCTGGGGCGGCGCGGGCATGGTGAGGTCCGGCTCCTTCGGCATCCGTCTATGATCCGGCCGGAGGAGCCCGGCGTGCAAGTCGATCGAGTGCTCGACTGCGAAATCTTCAGCATTGATCGACTGCGCGTGAACCTCGAAGGGGGTCGGGAGATCACGCGCCACATCGTGCGCCATCCGGGAGCGGTCGTCGTCGTTCCACAACTTGACGATGGTCGCCTGGTCATGATCCGAAATCTTCGAGTGTCCGTCGGCAGTTGGCTGCGCGAGTTCTGCGCCGGAAAGCTCGAGCGGGGCGAGGACCCCGCTCTCGCCGCAGCGCGCGAACTCGAGGAGGAAACGGGCTACTCCGCCTCCGAGATCCGACCGCTTGGCACCTTCTACACATCGCCGGGCTTCGCCGATGAACTCATGCACGCCTTTGTCGCTCGGGGGCTCTCGCCTGGTGAGCGGCGCCTCGAGGTGGGCGAGCGGATCGAAGTTGATCTGGTCCCGGCGACCGAGGTCGAAGACATGCTCCGGGATGGCCGGATCTGCGATGGCAAGACCATTGCCGCGTTCGCCCTCTGGAGATTGGCGGCGCCGTGAAGGGGAGCGATGGCTGGGGCGAGGGTCGCGGCGATCGGGGAGGACTCATGGGCGATTGGCGCAGCGCGCATCCTCGCTTCGATGATCCGCTGAGCTGGTCGCTGCCGATCGGCCATGCGGGCGGCGTGACGGTCAGGGTGCATGCGCTCTTCCTCGTGGTCATCGTGATCGCCCTGCTCAAGAGCGTGCTCGCCGATCCCGGCGAAGGCGCGGCGACCCCATTCGATCTGCCGCGCATGCTGGTCGCGCTCGGCGCGCTCTTTCTGCTGGTTCTCGCGCATGAGACGGGGCATGTCGTCGCCTGTCGGACCTCGGGCGGTGATGCAGATGAGATCCTGATCTGGCCGCTTGGCGGTCTCGCGTGGTGTTCACCGCCGCCGCGCTGGACGGCGGAACTCTGGACGGCCCTCGGCGGCCCGCTTGTCAATCTGGCCATCTGGTGCATCACGGCGACGCTGCTCGGGCTCATGGCCGGCTGGCGCACCTCGCTCCTCCTTCCCAATCCGTTCTCACCTGCGGCCTTCGTCACTCTTTCGGGGCGCGATCTCGAGGCGCTCTTCATCGTTCACTGGGTCAACTGGATCCTGCTGCTCATCAACCTGCTGCCGATGATTCCGCTCGACGGGGGGCAGGCGCTTCGGGCGATGCTCTCGCGCCGCATGGAGGCGGTGGAAGCAGCGCGAACCGCGGCGCGCGTCGGGTTCATCATGGCGATCGTGGTGATGGTGGCGGCGATCGTCATCGGGAGCTGGGTTCTGGGTGCGGTTGCCTTCGTGGGCGGCCTGACCTGCTTCATCTCGATGCGCCGGATCGAGTTCACCGATGCGATGGATGAAGGTCTCGAGGATCCGCGATCGCTCGCCGAGCGGCAGCGCGCCGAGCGGATGGCCCGACGACGCGCGGCGCTTGAGGCGCGTCGTCGCGACGCGCTCGAACAGGAGGATCGAAAGCTCGATGAGATTCTCGCCAAGATCGGTCGGGAGGGACGCGCCGCACTGACCTGGTCCGAGCGTCGCTTCCTCAAGCGGGCCACGAAGCGACGGCGTGGCCAGTAGAGTGAGTCATCCATGGGACTTGCCGACCGCTCGTACATGACCGACCGCCCGGCACGGGGCCGTGGCCCGAGCTTCTCACCCGGCGCCGTCGGGGGATTTCCACGGTTCTCGGTGAACACATGGCTGATCATTCTCTGCGCCGCGGTCTTCATCCTCGACCCATTCCTGCCCGCGCGCTGGGTCTTTCAGGGAGTTGAGTGGCCGCGGGGCATGATGTTCGCCGACTCCCGTGAGGAGCATGAGCGCTTCAAGACCCTGACCGCAGCGCCCGATGGCATCAAGCCGGTGACGCAGGGACCGGTCGTTCCCGGATCGGTGGGAGTTCGGTTGCTGCTCGATGCCGCCGGTCGCCCCGTGGCTCGCGAGGTCTATCGCGCCGAGCCGTTCTTCTATTCATGGCTCTACTTCTCCACGAGCTCGGCGGTGGTGCATCGCGCACCCGACGGCTCGCTCCGTGGCTTCGAGTTCTGGCGCTTCATCGGCTTTCAGTTCCTTCACGGGGGAATCTGGCACATCGCGTTCAACATGATCGGTCTCTGGTTCTTCGGACCCATTGTGGAACGCACGCTCGGCGGCAAGCGCTATCTCGCGTTTTATCTCCTCTGCGGTATCGCGGGAGCGCTCATGTACCTGCTCCTGAATGGTGTGGGGACGCAGGCGGTGATCATGTTCGGGCCGCAGGCGATGAAGTGGGCGCCCTTCCTGCTCTTCAATGATCCCGAGACGCCCTTGGTCGGAGCCAGTGCCGGTGTCTTCGGCGTGCTCATGGCCGGCGCGTACCTCGTGCCCCACGCTCGCGTCTATGTCTGGGGCATCCTGCCGATGCGAATGGACACGCTGGCGTATGTCCTCGTGGGTGTGGCGCTCTTCACCGTGATCATGCAGGGCAACAACGCCGGAGGGGAGGCCGCGCACATCGGAGGCGCGATCGCCGGGTGGTACTTCATCAGGAACCCGAATCACCTCCACGGCTTCTTTGACTTTCTCGGCCGCGCCGATCCCACGAGCCGCTCGCGTCGCGCGAGGTCCGGCGGCGCGGCACCCCGCCCCTCGCCGCGGGACCTGGCACCGGATCGTGCCGAAGTCGATCGCATTCTCGAGAAGGTGAGCCGCGAGGGGCTCCAATCGCTCTCCCGCGCCGAGCAGGAGGCGCTTCGAAGGGCCAGCAGGTCGTCGCGCAACTGAGCATGGCCATTCGCTTTGACATTCTCGCTCGCGCTCGAGGCGTCCAGGCGCGCCTCGGACGAGTGACGACGCCGCATGGCGCGTTCGAGACACCGGCGTTCATGCCGGTGGCTACCGCCGCGGCAATGAAGGGATTGACGCCATCGCAGGTGCGCTCAAGCGGCGCGCAGTGCATCCTGAACAACGCGTTTCATCTCATGCTGCGTCCGGGGAGCGAGCGTGTGCGCCGCTTCGGGGGCGTGCATGCCTTCATGCGCTGGGATGGTCCGATCCTGACCGACTCCGGCGGTTTCCAGGCCTTCTCGATGAGCGCCTCCAATCAGATCAACGAGGATGGCGTGACCTTCCGAAGTTTCATCGATGGGTCGCGCGTGCACATGGGGCCCGAGTCATCGATGGCGGTGCAGAACGATCTCGGCGCGGACATCATCATGGCCTTCGACGACTGCCCGCCGGCGCATGGGGGCGAGGAAGATGCGGACAGTGACCGGGGTGATGGTGGTCAGCGAGACGACGACTCCCGAAGCGCACGATCCGAGTCTGGCGAGCGCCCCGCCGCGCCCGCGCGGCGTGCGAGCGCGCCATCGACACTCCGAGCCTCGCGCGTGGCGCGACCGCAGGATCTTGCGGCGCGGCGTCGTGAGGCGGTCGACCGCAGCGCGCGCTGGCTCAAGAGGTGCGTTGCCGCGCACCGTGCACCGGAGCGCCAAGCGCTCTTCGGCATCGTGCAGGGCGGCACTGATCTTGACCTTCGTCGTCAGTCGGCCGAACTGACCTGCGCGATCGAGCTGCCCGGCTATGCGATCGGCGGAGTGGCGGTCGGCGAGACGCCCGAAGAGATCGAGCGCGTCGTCCGCTTCACGGCGCCGCTCCTGCCCGAAGACAAGCCGCGCTACCTGATGGGGGTCGGCTATGAGCGCGACATTGTGGCGGCCGTTGAGGCGGGAGTCGACATGTTCGACTGCGTCCTGCCGACACGGAGCGGGCGGAATGCGCTCGTCTTCACCCGCCAGGGTCCGCTTCGCCTGCGCAATGCGTGCTTTGCGGACGATCCCGAGCCGCTTGATGCCTCGTGCGATTGCGAGGTGTGTGCCGGCGGCTTCGGTCGCGGATACCTGAGACATCTCTTTCAGGCGGGCGAGATGCTGGGGCCGATCCTGGCAAGCCTCCATAACCTCCGGCACTTCCAATGCCTGCTGCTGGACATCCGGCGGGCGATCCGGGATGATGCGTGGTCCTCAATCAGGGGGGCGTGGCCCTGCCTGTCGCCGACCCCGCCAGCGAAGTGAAGGAATGACCATGTTCGATCTCAGCCCCTCGGCCTGGACCCTTGCGCTCCAGGGAACGCCCCTCGATCAGGCCGTCAACGCCACCAGCGCCCGCGGCCAGGGTGGCGGAACTGCTGTCGACAATTCGGCGGCGAACCCACCCGCCGGGGCCGCGACGCAGCGGGGGATGGACCCCTTCATCTTCATCGTGCTCGCGATGGTGGCGGTCCTCTTCATGATGACCATCTTCACCGGGAGACGCCAGCGCAAGCAGCGAGAGGCGATGCTCAGCGCCCTCCGCAAGCACGACCGGGTGGTGACCTCGGGCGGCATCATCGGGTCCGTCGTCGAGATCAAGCCGCGCACGGTGGTCCTGAAGGTCGACGAGAGCTCCAACACGCGGATCACCTTCTCCCGTGACGCCATTCAATCGGTGCTGGAAGAGGCCCCGGAGAGCAGCGAAGAGGCGAAGACCTGATCTCCCTGACTGCACACGCGGAGATGCGTCCCCCGGCCTCAGGGTTGGGGCACGATCGCACCTCGACGCCCTGAACGAACGAATCACCCATGAAACGACCTGGCATTCACCTTCTCATCATCGCGCTGCTTGCGGCAGGCTTTGTCTATCTCCTCGTGCCACCGAAGGAGTCCCTCCGCCTTGGTCGCGATCTTCGCGGCGGCGTCAGCCTGATTTACTCGGTCGAGATTCCACCAGGGTCGGACAACTCCGCGGTGGTGACCGATGTCATCAATGTCCTGAAGGATCGTGCGAACCCGCAGGGCGTCTTCGATATCTCCTTCCTGCCGCAGGGCTTCAACCGCTTCGAAGTGGTCATGCCGCTGCCGAGCCCCGAGGTGCAGGCGCTCCAGCTCACCTTCCGCTCAGCGCTTGAGAATCTCGTCTCTTCGTCGCGCGTGGATGATGACGAGCTCGTTGCGGCGGCCAAGGCGGGCACCGCCGTCACGAGATTCGGCGGCGCCGACGAGGGACGCCGGGCGCAGCTCGCGGCGCTTGAACGAGCTGCGGCGCGGGCCATGGAGGCTCGTCAGGCGTTGGAGTCGGCGGCACTGGCCGGCGACGATGCTGCGCTTCGGGCAGCGACAGCGTCGCTCGCAGAGGCGGAAGTGGCGCTCGAACAGGGGGCGGACATGCTGGCGAGCGCGGGGATTTCGGAGCGCCGCCTGATCCGCGCACTCGCCCTCTCACCAAGGCCGAGGGCGGTCCTCGACCCTGTCACGGGCAAGCCTCGCATGGACGACCGCAACAGGGTGGTCATGGGCCCGAGTGAGCGCGATGAAGAGATCGCGATCATCCGGGAGCAGATTCCGTGGCTCGCACCGGAACTTGACCGCGTGCTCGAAACCTGGGCCGCCTTCGAAGCGCGGCGAACGGGCTTGGACGGTCCGGAGGACCTGAAGCGGCTCTTCCGTGGCGCCGGTGTGCTCGAGTTCTTCATCGCGGTTGATGCCGCCAACCCCGAGGGTGTGAACCCCGTCGAGTTGCGTCAGCAGCTCGCCGAGCGAGGCCCCGAGGCGACCGACTCGCCCGTCGCCCGATGGTTCAAGGTGCAGGACCTGAAGCAGTGGGCGGACACTCCGGCGCTCCTCGCGGAAGCGCGGGCGGATCCGGTGAGCTACTTCCAGCAGCGGCGTCAACTCGTCGCGGGTGTGTTCGAGGGCGAGCCCTACCTGCTGCTCTACACCACCGACGGGAAGAGCATCACCCATGACCCGGGGCGAAGCTGGGCGATGGTGGGCGCAAGGCCTGATGTCGATGACCTGGGTCGCCCGGCGGTGAGCTTCCGTCTCGACACCGCCGGCGGAGCGCTGATGGGCGTGCTGACAGCCAACAATCTTCAGAAGCCGATGGCGGTCGTCCTTGACCGGCAGGTCTACACCGCGGCGAACATCAACGGCGTCATCCGCGATCGGGGTGTGATCTACGGCAACTTCAGTCGCGACGACATCAACTACCTCACGCGCGTGCTTCAGGCCGGTGCGCTCGCAGGACAGCTCTCGCCTGAACCGATCTCGGTGAATGTCCTCGGACCTTCGCTCGGAGCTGACAATCTCGTTCGCGGCCTCAGTGCCGTGCTCTTCTCCGTGGTGGCCGTGGCCATCCTGATGCTCTGCTACTACATGGTGGCGGGCATCATCGCGAACATCGCGCTGGCCTTCATCATCCTGAGCATTTTCGGGATGATGGCCTTCATCGACTCGACCTTCACGATGCCGGGACTCGCGGGTATCGCGCTGGCGATCGGCATGGCGGTCGACGCCAATGTGCTCATCTTCGAGCGCATGCGCGAGGAGATCGTGAACAACAAGGAACCCTTGAAGAAGGCGGCGCGACTCGGCTTCGCACGGGCCTTGAGCGCGATTCTCGACGGCAATGTGACGAACATCATGGTCTGCATCGTGCTCATCTACTTCGCGGGCGCCGAGGTCAAGGGCTTCGGTGTCACGATGATGATCGGCGCCTTTGCGACGGTGCTCGGCGGTGTCTGGCTCTCCCGAGTGCTGATGGTCATCTACACCGACTGGATCGGCGCGAAGAAGCTGCCGATGGTGACCACTGTCTTCCCGGCGGTGAATCGCTTCCTCGTCCCGAGCATCGACTGGATCCGACTGCGGCCGATGCTCTTCGGCACGACCATCACGCTGGCGATCATCGGTATCGGCCTCGTGGCCTCGCGCGGCTCCTACATGCTCGACACGGAGTTCCGCGGTGGTGTCGCCATGACGATGACCACGAAGCGCGTCGAGACGCGGCCGTATCAGGCCCGAGCGGGTGATACGCCGGCCTCGATCGCCGCGCAAATCACCGGCGTGCCCCCCGAGGCAATCGTCGCGCTCAACCCGGGTGTCGACTTCGCGGCCTTGCAGCCGGGAACGGAGCTTCGGATTCCGACCGGACCAAGTTCGTCCGACGGACGCATTCTCATCTCGCGGCAGGAGGTCGAGCGGCGCTTGCAGGAGATCGGCCGATCGGGGCCTTCGGAGAGCGTGGCCGGGCAGTTCCGCACGGCAGGCGTGCTGACCCTGGGCGAGATGACTTCCGACTTCCAGGCAAGCAGCTTCCAGGTCAAGATCGGCAATCCGCCGGGGGCCGTGGATGAGAGTGCCCTCACCGATGATGCGGTCCGTGCGCTCACCGGCGCATTTGCGGCCGAGCTCGACGCCCAGCTCTCTCGCTCCTTCCGAGGTTCGGAGGGCGGCCACACGGCTCACACCCGACCGATTCAGCAGCGCTCCCTTGGTGAAGTGGTGGGGCGCCCCGAGCTCACTGATCCGATCGGTCGCTTCCGGGGCGGTGTGGCCATCACGCTCGAGGCCATCGACCCACCGATCACGCTCGATGAAGCGCGAGGTCGCTTGAGCCGCATGCGCACGCAGCCGGACTTCAGCGATGCGGCGGGGCGCGAAGTACGGATCGTCGGCCTCGATCTTGCGAATGCCGAGGTCCCGGAGCGCGGCTACACCTCGATTGCGATTCTCGTCAGTGATCCGCTCGTCAACCTGCCGAAGGTTCCCTTCGAGACATGGGACGCGCAACTTGCGCAGCGAGAGTGGGCGCTCGTGACGCAGGCGCTCGCAACGGAGACCTCGCTCGATCAGGTTGCGAGCTTCTCGCCCACGGTGGCCCAGTCCCTTCTCGCCAACGCGGTCATCGCCGTCTGCCTGAGCCTCATCCTGATGCTCGGGTACATCTGGGTGCGCTTCGGTTCGCTTCGCTATTCGCTTGGTGTGATCCTGGCGCTGAGCTTCAATCTCTGCGTCTGTCTCGGCTTCCTCGCCGGCAGCGAGTGGTTGGCCATGACCAACTTCGGCGCCTCGATCGGCGTGCAGGACTTCCGCATCGACCTCAATGTCATCGCCGGCCTGCTGGCGATCACGGGCTACAACATCAATGACAGCATTGTCATTCTCGACCGAGTCCGTGAGCGACGAGGGCGAATGGCGCTGGCCACGCGGCAGGTGGTGAACGACGCCATCAACCAGACTTTCAGCCGAACCCTGCTGACCAGCGGAACCACGATCATGTCCGCAGTCATCCTGGTGGTGCTGGGTGGCGACGCGATTCGTCCGTTCAGCATGACCCTGCTGGTGGGGCTGATTGCAGGCACCTTCAGTTCAATCGCGATTGCCGCACCGCTGGTGTATTCTGGTCAGCGTGCCGAGGAGGAGGCGGGCCTGGCAGAACACCCGTCGGACAAGTCGGCACTCGCTCGTCCGATCTGACGCAATGAGACCCTCACGGAGGAGGTCGTCATGAACAACGGAGCCAAGCTGCTCGTCGCGCTCGTCCTGGTCTTCGCAGGCGCCGGTCTTTACATGGCGTTCTTTCCGCCGGGAGGTTCGAAGCCGGCGACGAGCTCGCCGGACCCTGAGCCTCGCACGACACCGTCGGCGCCTCCATCGCCCGGTCGACTTCCTGCGAATGAGCGGCCCGGTGGGTGGCGCGACGAAGCGCCATCTCGTCCTGTTGCACAGCCACCCGTTCGCACGCCGACTCCTGACCCCGTGACTCCGCGACCGGAGCGGAATGGCACTTCGGTCGGTGAATCCGGCGCATCGGCACCGTCACCCGTCGCACCGGTCCGTCCAACGCCGGACCCCGCGCCCGTGAACGCGGGCGAGGGCGCCGCAGACGCGCCATCGTCTGACACTCCGGTCACTCCCGCGCCGACGCCGGTCGCCCCCGCGCCCGTCACACCTGCACCGGTGACTCCGGCCCCTGTCGTTCCGGCACCGCCGCGACCCGCCCCGGCACCGAGCGGCGCGCGCGAGTACATCATCATTGAAGGTGACACCTTCACCTCGATCGCCGAGGAGTACTTCGGAGATCGTCGCAAGGTGGTCCTGATTGTCGAAGCGAATCCTGGAGTTGATCCGAACCGCCTCGCAGTCGGGCAGCGCATCCGACTTCCGGCGCAGGACACTCCGCTGCCGGCGTCCGCTACAACACCGGCGGCGGGCTCGGGATCGGGAACCGCAGGTGGATCGACCGGAGGCGCCGCAAGTGGCGGCGCTCCGCCGGCCGATCAGGCTCCGACGGCCACGGCGGCGGGGCGCCACATTGTGAAGCGCGGCGAGACGCTCGCGGCCATTGCCGAGCGCTACTACGGCACGAAGGCCGAGAGCGCCTGGCGAAGGATCTTCGAGGCGAATCGCTCGACGATCGGTGACGATCCGTCGCGCCTTCGCGTCGGCGACTCTCTCGTGATTCCGGCTCGCGGCACGAACTGAGCCATCGCAGCGTCTGCTGTGATCTCGCGCTCGTGACGGGCTGCAGCCCGGAGGTTCACACCGTCCGGGGAGTGACTCCCGCCGCGATGCGACATGCGCGTTCGAGATGCTCGAGGCGAAGCGAACCGATGACCACGGTCGTCACCTCGGGTCGCGCCAGAATGAAGGGAATGGCCTCTTCGGGTGCCAGCCGCCCTTGCGCGAGTGGTTTCTTCACGAGCACCGCCTTGCCGAGCCGGCCCGCCATCTCGATCACGGGAAGCTGCGAGGTCGACGCAGGGTTGTACTCGACCATCACCGCGTTGATCCTCGGATCGTTGAGCGCGGCGAGCCCTCCCTCGACGCGCTTTCCGCTGAAGCCCACCGCACGGAGCAGACCCTGGCGCCGCAGCCGATCGAGCGTGGCGACGGCGGTGCCTTCGCCGAGAATGTGCAGGTCATTGCCATCGGAGTGGATGAAGACGAGGTCGAGCGACGGCCGTCGCAGCCGCACCAGGCTGCGACAGACGCTCGCTTCAATCGCCGCCTCGGAATAGTTGAAGATGGAACCTGTCGGACCTAGCTCTTCTCCAGCCTTGGTCGAGATGACGACGCCGCTGTGCCGCGACGCCAGCGCCGCACCGACCCGCGCTTCGCTGAGACCGTAGGCAGGCGCGGTGTCGATCAGATCGATGCCGAAATCGATCGCTCCGTGAATGAGTGAAGTGCTTTCGGCGTCGGAGGGCAGGGGATCATCGGTGGCGTACTTGCCCGGGTCGCGCCGCCCGATCTTGAACGCGCCGAGCGAGATGACTCCGACCTCGCGCTCGAGAGTGGGAAAGGGGCGTGTCGGCAGTTGGACTCGGCTCACTGGATGACGCTCCACTCGAGGGCATCATGCCATGGCGCGGGGGCGCATGGGGGAGGCTCAAGGTCGAGAGGCTCCATCAAGGCCCGGCTCGCGGCCCCCGTGGATCGTTGAGCCGTGGTTCGGATGTGGTCGAGTGCGAGCTCCGCGGCCCGCGGGGCCAGTGCCAGCTTCGTCGGCCAGAGCGAGAGCGTGCGCCCCTCGGAGCGGGCACAGGCATCATCGGGGCGCCGCTGGCCATGGCTCGGCTCCGCTCGATCGACCCGATAGCTCGTGATCTCAGCCCCATCAATCGCCGCGTCGGGAAGGATCGACCGGAGCTCCGCGATCGCGTGCCGGCACTGCGCGGGCCTCTCGCGTTCGACGCCCTCCTCGGCGAGTTGGCCGCCCAGGTGCCAGATGGTCCGACCCTCGTCATCACGCGCACTGGTGATGGTCACGCGCGTACGGTCCCCCTGGACGCAGTGACCATCGAGCCAAGGAAGCTCCCGTGAACGCAGAAGCACCTGATGCAGCGGACGACGCTGTGTTGCATTCGGCGTGAGATGAAATCGAGCGCGAAGCTGTTCGTTCCCGACACCGGCGGCGAGAATCACGCAGCGCGGCCTGAGTTCAATGGCGAGCGGGCCTCGCGCTCCATGCAGGCTGACCCGAAGCCGAGGTTCCGGTGAAGTCGAGTCGATCTCGAGGCTCTCCTCGTCGTATCGGGCGATGAAGCCGCGGTGCGCCTCGGCGATGGCGGCGAGCACCGATGAGGGATCGAAGATCGGCTCCGGAAGTCGAAGCACGCGGCCGCGCACACGGCGCAGTGGTTCAGGGCGCTCTTCGAGCGACGAGGCCTCGGGACGCGTCCGAAGCGCCACCGACGCACCGAGCATGCCGAGCCGCCCGGCGAGGCCATCACTCGCCCATAGCCAGCCATGTCCGCTGCGCAGCGTGGCGGTCGCCAGCGATGGGCTCTCCTCGCCCCGGTACATTCGGAGCCAGCGCTCCGGCATGCCTGCAATGGCTCGCGAGTCGGCACCGACGATGCCGCCAAGGGCGTACTTCGTTCCGCCATGAATGATGCCCTGAGCGCAGCGCGTCTGTCCGGCACCGAGGGCGCTCCGCTCGAGAAGCAGGGTTGAGATTCCCTCGCTTCGAAGGGCTGCG
Organism: Phycisphaeraceae bacterium; assembly: GCA_019636735.1. Taxonomy (NCBI): domain Bacteria; kingdom Pseudomonadati; phylum Planctomycetota; class Phycisphaerae; order Phycisphaerales; family Phycisphaeraceae; species Phycisphaeraceae bacterium. Next base: position 329,364 of record JAHBWY010000003.1, on the reverse strand, counting down.
AGCGTAAAGAGCCCGGCGGCGCCGCCGCCGAAGATGAGACACTCGCACGCAGGATCAGCCGTGGTCATGCGTTGGTGAGCGCGATGGTACCCTTGTCGATTCGCGCCGGGGCGGGCCCGATGCGATGACGCGATTCCGTCGCTGCTTGATCGAGCTGTTGATCGACTCTGCCGATGAACGCCCGAGTGCCTTCCGCCTTCCGATTCCCCTTGGTCTCTCCCGAACCCCGAGAACCAGACGACTCCCGCAGCCCTGGTGAGTCGATCGCCTCTTCACTGGAGCGTGTTGCATGCGTCGTGCGGTCCTGATTCCTGGAGATGGGATTGGTCCCGAAGTCAGCCGAGCTGTCGTCCGCATCCTCGATGCGGCGGGCGCGGACATCGAGTGGATCGAGCGGCACGCGGGGCTTGGAGCCATCGAGCGCGGGGCAACCGAAACGCTGCCGGCTGACACGGTCGAGGCGATCAGGTCGTGTGGTGTGGCGCTCAAGGGGCCCTGCACCACCCCGGTCGGCGCGGGATTCTCGAGCGTGAATGTCGCGCTTCGAAAGACGCTCAACCTCTACGCCGCGGTGCGTCCCGTGCGCTCCCTCGAGGGCGTGAAGACTCGATATGAAGGTGTCGACCTTGTCATTGTTCGTGAGAACACCGAGGGGCTTTATGCGGGCATCGAGAACGAGGTCACGAAGGGGGTCGTCACCAGCCTGAAGGTGGCGACCGACGCGGCGTGCCGGCGCATTGCTGAGTTCGCCTTCACCTATGCCATTGCACGGGGGCGCCGCAAGATCAGCGTCTTCCACAAGGCGAACATCATGAAGCTGACCGATGGACTCTTCATCCGCTGCGCCCGCGAGGTGCGCGAGGCGAAGTTCCCGCAGGTTGAGTACGAGGAGTTGATCATCGACGCCGCCTGCATGCGCCTGGTGCAGGATCCCGCGCGCTTCGATGTCATCCTGATGGAGAACCTCTACGGCGATGTGGTCAGCGATCTCTGCGCTGGTCTCGTCGGTGGTCTTGGCGTCGCACCGGGGGCCAACTATGGCGAGGGCGATGCGGTCTTCGAGGCCGTCCATGGCAGCGCCCCGGATATCGCCGGCAAGGGGGTGGCCAATCCGCTCTCGCTCCTGATGAGCTCCGTCATGCTGCTCAACCACCTCGCGGCCACGCGCGGTGACACGGCGGCGGGTGAGATCGCGACGCGCATTCGAAACGCATACAACCGCGCCCTCGTCGATGGCGCCCGAACGCGCGATCTCGGCGGATCGCTTGGCACCGAGGCCTTCGCCGACGCGATCATCGCGCGACTTTGACGGGCATTGACGGCTGACTGATCGGCGCGTGCGCGTCGCAGCACGGGAGTGCTGCACCCGCGTGCAGCAGGCGGGCGCCTGTGTCCACAATCCGACTGAAGTGGCGCGCCGGGGAGGGAGTGTTCCCGGAGTTCGAGAGTCATCCGCGCGACCCGGGGATAGACTTCGCCCTTCATGCACTCCGTTCGATGGTCCATGTCGGTGGCCTCGTGTTTCGCCGCCACGCTCCTTTCGCCCGCATGGTCTGCCGCGCCGCAACCCGCGCCAGTGCCCCGATCTCCGGCCGCCGCGCCACAATCCGCGCCGGCACCTCGCTCGCCCGCCGCCGCACCGGCTGGTCAGTCCGACTCCGGTGCGTTCCCCCGCGCCACCCAGCCGGCGCCCGAGGCGGTGGGTGTGGGTGTCATCGGGGTCGAGCAGCCGCTCGATCTTGCCTTTGAATCAGACGGCACTCTTCTCGTCGCGGCCGGTGAGGAGGGCATTCTCGAACTCGATCCAGTCGGGATGGCCATCCATCGCGTGCGCGTGCCCGGATTGCCCGAGCGCGAGGTCGCGGCGATGGCGCTCTCGCCCGATGGGTCCATCTTCCTCATCGATGCCTTGCGAGGCCGCGGTGAGCGCCTCTCGCGTGACGGCGAGGTTGTCGCACGCTTCGGCTCCTTGCGCCATGCGCAGGGGATCGCGCTCTCGCCCGATGGCGCTCGCATCGCTGTGGCCGACACCGGAAGCGATCGCGTGCTGCTCTTTGATGCTTCGAATCTCGACCGCGATCCCACCGTCATCGGCTCTCGCGGCACCGCCAACGGAGAGTTCAGGGCACCATCTGCCGTCGTCTTCGATCCGGCAGGGCGACTCTTCGTGGTCGACTCGGACAACCATCGCGTTCAGCGCTTCGGTGTGAACGGCCGGCATGAACTCACCTTCGGCACGCGCGGCGCCATGCCTGGCCAGTTCGAACGCCCGTGGTCCATCAAGGCGAGTGACGGCACGCTGCTGGTGGTGGATCACTTCAATCACCGAGTGCAGCGCTTCAACGAGGATGGTGACTTCATCCTCATGTGGGGGATGCATGCGGTCGTGCCGCGCGAAGCGGGGGGGCGCATCCACTATCCCGTCGCGGTTGCCGCCGATCCGGGCAGGAACACCTTCGCCGTGGCGGAGCCCTTCGAGCGCCGCGTGCAGATCTTCCGCCGCAGCATGGAGGGGGAGCGAGTTCCGCTCGAGCCGCCGCTCTCCTTCCGCGATGGTGTCTCTAGCCACTTCGGCGAAGGCATCGCGGTGGATGGAACCCTGCTCGCCGCGTGGGAGCCCGAGGCCTCCGCCGTCGTCATCTTCGACCTGAGGCAGGAGCGTCCGACGCATGTGACGACTTTCGGAGCCCCGGGCCGGCGCGTCCATGAGATCGGGCGGATCACCTCGATTGCCGCCGACGAAGCGAGCGAGCGCGTCTGGATTCTCGATGAAGGCAATGATCGCCTCGTCGAGTGGACCCTCCGGCGCGATGTCGATCAGGGGCTCCGATTCGATCCCTTCATGGGTTCGGTCACGCAGGCGATCGACTTCGATCCGATCGGCCGCGCAGCCCACGCCTCAGATGGTCTCGGGGAGCGCGTGGAACCCATCGCCATCGCCCGCGCGCCGGGAGAGGTTCTCCTTCTTGATCGCGCCCGAGGCGCCGTGTTGCGCCTTGATGATCAATCACTCGAGCCGAGGGCGCTTCTCCCCGGTGCCGATATGGGGTTTCCTCGCCGACCGACCGCCATCGCCGTGTCGCCCGATGGCCTGCAACTGGCGATTCTCGATCGTGATGATCCGGAGCGACTTGCTGCAATCGTGCCTCTTCGCGGCACGGGCAATGCGCGCGTCGTGGCCCGGCCGCCAGAACTCCGCCGAGCCAAGGCGATCACCTGGATCGATGAAGAGACGCTGGCGGCCACGGGCACCGATGATCGTCTTGTCATCCTCGCTCTCGATGGCTCGGTGCGATCGTCGCAGCGCCTTCATGGCGTCGAGGATGGTCTGCTCTGGCATCCGCGAGGTGTGGCGGGCGGAGGCGATCGCTCCATCTTCGTGATCGACTGGGGCAACCACCGCATGCAGCGCTACGACGCGGAGGGCCAGTGGCTGAGCCGCTTCGGAATTGGCCGAGCGGTGCTTCGTCCGCGCATGCCCGACGCGATGCCGCCGGTCATCCTTCCGAAGCGGGCACCGAGCGGATTTGCGCGGCCTGTGCCGGCGACCGAGGCCGGGCCCTTTCCTCGAACACTCGAGGCGCACGCGAAGGGGCCTCGACTGAAGTGGACTCCCATCTCTGAGCGGGGCGAGGTGCTCGCGGAGATTCCGCTCGCCGATCTCTTCTACATGCGGGTGAGTCTCGAATCCGAGCCTCGAAACACGCGCCCTCTCGCCGATCACTTCGCTCTCGAGGCCGATGCGGCGATGCCGCATCACGGTCATGGGATGAACCTTGCTCCTCGGACCATCCGGCCCGAGGGATCCGATGACTTCGTTGTCGGCCCGATGCTCTTTCACATGCCGGGAGCATGGGAACTCTACTTCGACCTCAAGCGTGATGGTCGCACCATTCGCTATCAGGATGAAGTGATCATGGAGGATGACGAATGAACACGGTCCGACGCTGTCCGCGCACTTCTCGAGTCGTCATGTCACTCTGCATCGGGGCGGGACTCCTCTCCGCGGCCATGGTGGCTACGGCGGCCTCGGTCCCCGGTCGCGACGATGATCAAGCTCCAGCCGAAGTCGAGGATCCTCGAGAGATCGGAAGCAGTCAATTGCGTCGGCTCCTTCGCATGTCGAGGCCGCGCGACTTCATGCCCGATTCGACGAACCTGGTGGCCGACTCTCGTGAAGCGGCCCGGCTTGGCCAGATTCTCTTCTTCGAGCCGCGGCTCTCGGCCAACAACGAAGTGAGTTGCGCCACCTGCCACGATCCACAGCGGGGCTTCACCGATGGAAGGCGTCTTGCCATGGGACTCTCCGAGGGAACCCGGAACACCCAGACGCTGCTTGACATCTCCGACTTTCCCTTCTTCACCTGGGATGGTCGGGCCGACTCCTTGTGGAGTCAGGCGCTTCATCCCTTTGAGGACCCTGCCGAAATGGGCCTCACGCGCTTCGAAGTCATCGAGCGCATCCGCGCCATCCCGGAGTTGAAGCGTGAGTTCGAAGCCGTCTTCGGGGCTCTGCCGCCGACCGCCGATCCGGACCATGCGACCAGCGATGAGCGCGTGGCGGTCAATCGCGCGTTCAGCAACATCGGGAAGGCGATCGCTGCCTACGAGCGCCGGCTGCGCACTGGTCCGAGCCTCTTCGACATGGAGATCGAGCGGCACCGCGCCCGAAGCAACATGCCGGTGCCCGGATTCGGCGACTCCGAGCAGCGGGGCTTGAAGCTCTTCCTGACCACGGCAGGGTGCTGGCGCTGCCACCATGGCGCGTTCCTCTCTGATGGCGCCTTCCACTCGATTGGTGTGCCGCCGCTGGGTGGTGGTCTGCCGAAGGATCGGGGACGCCTTGATGCGATCGCACGACTCCAGGCGAGCGACTTCAATGCAGCGGGGCGCTACTCCGACGATCCCTCCGGCTCGCGAGCCCAACTGACGCTGGCCCTCACCGAAGAGCCGGGACTGTGGGGCGCGGTTCGGACGCCCTCACTGCGCAATGTCGGGCGCACAGCCCCATACATGCACGCAGGTCAGTTCGAAACGCTCGAAGAGGTGGTCAACTTCTACAACACCCTCGATGGTGCGATCGCGGACCATCATGGCGAGCGCGTACTGGAACCGCTGGGGCTCTCGGACGAACAGGTCGCCGACTTGGTCGCCTTTCTTCGGACTCTCGACGGGCCTCTGCCTGATGAGTCACTGCTTCGACCGATCTCGCTCAACGAGCCCGAGTAACCAGCGAAGAGAATTCGTCGATCACACCCAGAGTCGAAGTTCCGAGAGCGCCAGGCATCGGAATCGGGACTACACTCGATCGAGTTGTCCGGGGCATCCCTGACCGCACTTCGCCTGGAGATGTTGATGACGATGATGATGCCCCGATCGATCGCCGCGTCGCTGTCGGCCGCCATGCTTGCGGCTGGTGTCCTTGGGCACGCGGACGACCCGAAGGCGAAGCACTGGGAACCACCGGTCGTCGCGCCGGCGTGGCGACTCGGAATCGAAGGGGCGTCGAGCGAAGGTGGTGTGGCCGAGAGCTTCACTTCGGACGGCGTGCAGCTTCTCTCCTGGTTCCCGGTGACCACCTTCGGCACGCAGAACACCAGCGGCAATGACTGCTGGGGCTATGTGAGCCCGTCGGGGCGCGAGTACGCGCTGATGGGGCTGAGTCACGGTACCGGCATCGTCGAGATCACCAATCCCGAGCAGGCGCAGATCGTGGCGTTCCTGCCGGGACCGCAGAGCCTCTGGCGCAACATCAAGACCTACAAGAACTGGATGTATGCCGTGAGTGAAGGTGGTGGCGGCATCCAGGTCTTCGATCTCTCGCTCATCGACGCGGGCCTCGTGACGACATTCCCGAGCGTGACCACGGGCGGAACGCAGGCGACGCACACCATGATCATCAATGAGAAGTCCGGCTACCTCTATCGCATGGGCGGGGGAAGCAACGGACTTCGCATCTACAACCTTGAACCCAATCCGGCACAGCCGCAGTTCGTGGCGTCGTGGCCCGATCGCTATGTCCACGACGGCTATGTGGTGACCTATGAGAGCGGGCCTTACGCCGGTCGCGAGGTCTTCTTCGCCTGCGGCGGTTTCAACAGCGGTCATGTCGACACGGGGGTGACCATCATCGATGTGACCAACAAGTCATCGCTCCAGGTCATGTCGCAGTTCTACTACCCGAATGCGGCCTACTCGCACCAGCTCTGGCCGAGCGAGGATCTCCAGTTCGCGTATCTCAATGATGAGATCGACGAGCAGAACCACGGGCTCTTCTCCGTCGGCCGGATCATCGACATCTCCAATCTGAGTCAGCCCACGCTGGCGGGCACCTACACCACCGGTCTCCAGACGGTGGACCACAATGAGTATGTTCGAGGGGATCTGCTCTTCTGCTCGAACTACAAGAGCGGGCTCCGCATCTTCGACATCTCCAATCGAACGAATCCCGTGGAGGTGGCGTGGTTCGATACCTACCCGGAGAACGATACGGCGGGCTACGCCGGGCTCTGGAGCAACTACCCGTTCTTCCCAAGCGGCACCGTGATCGGCAGTGATCTTCAGAGGGGCCTCTTTGTCTGGCGCATCTCCAACGAGACCCTGGCGATCTCCTATCCCAATGGTGTGCCTTCGCTTGTCTCGCCTGCGGGGCAGTCGATCACCGTGCAGATCACGCCGATCGCCGGCGCCGAGATCGAACCCGGAACAGCGAAGATGATCGTGACCGGCGCCGGGGCACCGATCGAGGTGCCGATGTCACCTGTTGGTGGAGAGCTCTGGTCGGCAACCGTGCCATCGCTGCCGTGCGGAACAAAGATCGGACTTCGATTCACCGCCAAGGTGGCCGGAGGCGTGACCGTCTCCGATCCCGCGGCGCCGGGGGCCTACTCGGCGCTCATCGCCGTGAGCCAGTCGATGGTCTGGGACGATGACTTCGAGAGCGACAAGGGCTGGACCTACGGCGTCGCGGGCGACACTGCGACGGGTGGAGTGTGGGAGCGAGGCAATCCGATCGGAACGACGGCCCAGCCCAACGGCGGCCATCAGCCTGAAGTCTCCGGTCCCAACTGCGCCTTCACCGGTCAGCACCCCGGCGGCGGCGCAGGTGCAAACGATGTCGACAACGGCATCACGACGCTCATCTCGCCCGTCTTTGGAACCGGCGGCGCCGACGACATCTACTTCACCGCGTTCGTCTGGTACAGCAATGACAAGGGCGCGAACCCCGGCGTCGATGTCATGCCAGTGCATGTCTCGAACAATGGCGGCGCCACATGGACGCTGATCACGAACATCAACAACAGCACGACCTCGTGGGTGCCGTACTCCTGGCGCTTGGCTGACTATGTGCCGCTGACTGAGAACATGCGGGTGCGCTTCCGTGCCCAGGATCTCGGTGCTCAGGCGCTGGTTGAAGCTGCCGTCGACACCGTCGCCATTGTTGGCTACGGATGCACGCCGGTGGTGCCTGGTGACCTGAACGGCGACGGCGTGGTCAATGGTGCCGACATCGCGCTCCTCCTCGGCAACTGGGGCGGATCCGGCACTGGCGACCTGAACGGCGACGGGACGGTCGACGGATCGGATCTGGCGATTCTGCTGGGCAACTGGAGCTGAGTCGTGTCCTTCACGGGTGACGGCGAGGATCACTGTCAAGCGGTCCACCTCGATGGGCTGCACGGTGGTGGCCCCCGTGACACGCGCCGGTGGGCCGCTCGACTTGTGTTCGCCATCTCGTTGATCGGGAGTGCGCTCGCACCGCAGCTTCACTCCGCGCCGGAAGGGAGCCAGGCGCGCGAGGAGCCAGCGGTCGCAACGCCGCCAGTCCCCCGTGAGCAGCGTGCGGACTCTCAGCCGAGCGTCGAGTCGATCGAGCGCGTCGTCATTCCCATTCCCGGCTCCGCCCTCGACCTTGAGTTGGTCCGCGTCGACCTCGGACTCGATCGCCCTCTCTGGATGAGTCGCAGCGAGATCACCTGGGACATGCTCGATGCCTTTGTCTACGCCTTCGACCTCGAAGATGATGAGGCCACCGAAGTTGATGGCATCACTCGGCCCAGCAAGCCCTACATCAGCATGGACCGGGGCTTCGGAAAGAGCGGATTCCCTGCAATCAGTGTCAACCACCGCCTCGCCACGGAGTTCTGTCAATGGCTCTCCGCCCGAAGTGGCAGGACGCTGCGGCTTCCCACGCTCGATGAGTGGCGCCGCGCCTGTGAGCGAAGCGGGATCGATGCCGCGTCGCTTCCCGACTTCGCATGGTGCGCCGAGAACGCAGGGCAGAAGACCCATCCGGTTCGGAGTCGTCAAGCCGATCGGCTCGGGCTTCATGACCTCTTCGGGAACGCCGCGGAGTGGGTCGATGCCGGTGATGGGGCGTTCCGGGTGGTTGGCGGCTCCTTCCGCGACTCGGCGGCGACCATGAGCTGTGCGATGGCGCTCGAGCGCGATCCAGCCTGGAACGCGAGCGACCCGCAGATTCCCAAGAGCATCTGGTGGCTCGCTGATGGGGGGTTCGTCGGCTTTCGTGTGGTCGTTGAGGAGCCATCGCGTCAGCCATCCGAATCACTCCCATCAACCACCCCGCCGACGGAAGAGCCTGCCGCACCGACCCCACGACCCGTTCCAGCTACGGAGCCACGACCATGACCGCTGCGCCACTCTCGCGCCGGACCTTCGTCCAAGCCACGACCGCCGCCGCAGCTCTTCTCGCCGTGCCGAGGGTGTGGGGCCGCGCGCCCGGCAGCGAGCGGCTGCGAGTAGGGCTCATCGGGTGTGGCGGGCGAGGACGAGGTGCTGCGGTTCAGGCGATCAGCGCCGATCCCGCGGTGCAGTTGTGGGCCGTGGGCGATGTCTTTCCCGATCATGTCGATGCGGCCGTTCAGAGTTTCGCGGGCATCACGGAGCTCGCCGATCGCATCGATCTTCCACCGGAGCGCCAGTTCGTCGGCATCGATGCCTTTCAGAAGGTGATCGACTCCGGCGTGGACATGGTCATCCTGGCGACGCCGCCTCACTTCAGGCCTGCGCATCTCGAAGCGGCTGTTGCGGCGGGCAAGCATGTCTTCTGCGAGAAGCCGGTCTGTGTCGATGTGCCCGGATATCACCGCGTGCAGCGCGCGTTGCGCGAGGCGCAGCCGAAGGGGCTCAACATCGCGAGCGGGTTCTGCTGGCGTTCCAGTGAACCGGAGCGCCAACTGGTTGAACGGCTGCGGGCAGGTCGGATCGGCGATGTGGTCGCGATCCATGCGCTCTACCTGACCTCGCCGCTCGGCACTCGGCCCCGGCAGGAGTCTTGGAGCGATCTTGAATTCCAGCTTCGGAACTGGCAGCACTTCACCTGGCTCTCGGGCGATCACCTTGTCGAGCAGGCGGTGCACTCCGCCGACAAGCTGCTCTGGTTCATGGACGGCGCCCTGCCCGTGCGCTGCACCGCCACCGGCGGGCGCGGAGTTCGAGAGTCGATTCCCGAGCGAGGCGACAGTTGGGATCACTTCGCGGTCAGCTACGAGTATGCCGACGGTCGCCGCTCATTGCTCATGTGCCGTCAGCAACCGGGCACGCACCAGGAGAACACCGAGGGACTCGTCGGCACGCGGGGTTTCGGCTTCGTGAACGGCTGGGGACCACGCCTCGAACTGACTGGTGCTGATCCATGGCAGTGGTCCTCGGATCGCATGCCGCCGAACATGTACGAAGTACAGCAGCGCGAGCTGGTGGAGGCGATTCTCGGGCGACGGGAGCGCATCTTCCACGACTTCATGGCGGACAGTTGCTACATGGCCATTCTCGGTCGTGAGGCGGCGTACTCGGGCGCCTTGATGGAATGGGATCGCTTCCAGGGAAACAACGATCGCCTCGGGCCGGAGACCTATGAGTTCGGTCCACTTCCATTCCCCGAGCCTCGGCGACCTGGACAGAGGAGGCGCGCGTGAGCGACCTGACGCGGCGCACCTTCATGTTGCACGGGGCTGCGACCGCTGCGGGCGCTCTCGGCGCGGCGGCGCTGGGAGAGGCCCGAGCCGACGATGAGCCCGCTCCCGGCGGCTCCGCGCCGATCGATGAACTCCGAGTCGGGGTCATCGGTTGCGGAGGACGCGGTTCAGGCGCTGCGCTCAATGCGCTGCACGCGGACCCCTCGGTGCGGATCGTGGCCCTTGCCGACCTCTTCGGCGATCGACTTGAGACCGCTCGCCGCAATCTCTCCGAGCATGGCGGAAGCCGTGGGGAGGTTTCGCCGGAGCGCTGCTTTGCAGGCTTCGACGCCAATCGCCAACTCCTCGATGTCGATCTCGACATCGTCATTCTCGCCACGCCGCCGGGTTTCAGGCCAGCGCACTTCCAGGCGGTGATCGAGCGAGGGCGACACGCCTTCATTGAGAAGCCGGTCGCGGTGTGCCCTGCGGGAGTGCGGCAGGTTCGCGCGGCGGCAGAACTCGCCGACAGGCGCGATCTCAAGGTGCTTGCAGGCACGCAGCGACGCCACGAGCAGAGCTATCGCCAAGCGATCGATTGACTCCGCGGGGGAGTGATCGGAGAACCGGTTGCCGCCCGCTGCTTCTGGAACATGGGTGGACTCTGGAGCGTCCCTCCGCAGGAGTCTCGAAGCGATGTCGAGAATCAGATTCGCAACTGGCTCTATCACACATGGCTTTCCGGCGACCACATCGTAGAGCAGCATGTCCACAACATCGATGTGGTGAATTGGGTGTTTGACGCGTGGCCAGTTCGAGCCTGCGCCGTGGGCGGCCGACAGGCGCGCACGACGCCCGAGTTCGGTCACATCTATGACCACTTCGCCGTTGACTTCGAGTATCCCGGCGAGCGCTTCGCCCTGAGCATGGCGCGCCAGCAGGAGGGCACCACCGGGCGAGTGGAGGAGATCATTCACGGGCCCGATGGAGTCATCCGCCTGGCGCCTGGCATGGCCGAGGCGCGGGGTCGTCGCGCCTGGCGCTTCCAAGGCGAAGCGCGCAATCCCTACCTCGAGTCGTGGGTTGATTTCATCGCGGCCATTCGAAGCGGTTCACCGATGAACGAGGGTGAGACGGTGGCGCTCAGCACACTGGCCGCAATCATGGGGCGCATCGCCGCGTACACGGGACGCGATCTTTCATGGCAGGAGGCGCTCGATCACCCGCTCGACCTTCGCCCGCCTGAAGATCTTGCCTTCACGGCGCGAGAGCAGGATCCGATCGCGGTGCCCGGTCGACCGCCGCGCCGAGCGAAGGGCTGAGCCGCGTTGTTCCGAGGCCATCGTTGATCCACACGGTGACCTCGGGACGATGTCGAAGCAGCCGCTCACGAGCCGCTTGATCACTCGTTCCCAAGGCTGTCGCGAGTGCGTCGGCGATCGCGCCGGGACCGCATGCGCCGCTGAGGTGATCGGCGGTGCCGTCATGGGGCACCACCATCACCGTGATCTCCGGAATTCCGATGACGCCGAGCCCTACATCGGGCGCGATCAGGTGGGAGCGTCGCGTACCGTCGGCATCGAGCGAGCGCTCGGCGTCGCCACTGGTGGCCACGGCGCTTCCCGGAGGCAGGCGAATGACATCGCCCGCGGTGCCGATGCGCACGCGCCACCCCGATTCACCGAGAGGCGCATCGCCTGAGACGAGGTCACCACCGAAGTCGATGAGCGCCGCACCGCAGCCATGCGCGCGGAGGACCATGAGAGCCTCATCGGCGGCCCATCCCTTGCCGATCGCTCCGAAGTCGAGGCTGACGCCGGGGCGATTGATCATCAGCGTCCGACCCTCGAGGCGCAACGCATCGGCGCCGGTGGCGCGGCGAGCCAGAGCAATCTCGGCCTCGGAGGGAAGTGATCCTTCGCGCTTCGCCCTGCGCCAGAGCGTGGTGAGGGCCCCGAGCGCTGGGTCGAAACGACCATCGGTCACCTGCCACATGACGAGTGCGCAGGAGAGTGCCCTCGCAAGATCCTCGGAGACTTCGATCGCGCCGGGCTCGTCGGCCACGGCCTGCGCAACGCGAGCGACCTCGCTGTCGATCATCCAATCCGAAAGGGTGCGTTCGAGGCACGCGATGCGGTCAAACGCGGCGCGGGCGGCGGCGCGCGCGGTCGCGTGATCGACCCCGGCGATCACGATCCGGGCGCGAGAGCCCATGTGCACCTCGGAGAAGGTCTCTCGCAAGGCAGGAGGTCGCTCGACCGCGCGTGGCGAGGCGCAGCCGATGATCGTCAGCAGCGTCAATGAGATCGCAGGCCAACGCACGGCTCATGTCCGGAAGGTGACTTCGAGCAGGCTCGCGTCGTCAGAGAAGTCGTCGCGGCGCTGAATCGCCCTGCTGCGTGCGAGAATCGCGTCGAGGGCGTGGGCGTTGCCGCTCTCGTGCTCGGCCGTGGCGGCGCCAACGAGGAAGTCGTCGAGACTCCACATGGAGCCATCGCTCATTCGGAGCTCATAGAGGCCATCGCTGTAGATCAGCAGCCGTGCTCCCGGTTCGATGACGGTCTCCACCGCCGACCAGGTCATCTCGTCGACCGCTCCGATCATCAGGCCCTGCGAATCGAGGCGGCGGGCAGCGCCGTCGGGCGCGACCACCAGCGCCGGTGGATGGCCTGCATTCGACCAGCGCAGCGTGCGCGATGGCCGCTCGTAGACCCCGTAGAAGAGCGTGAAGAACATGCCGTTGTGGCGGGTCATCGGGAAGAGTTCGTTCAGCCCTCGCAGCACTGACGCCGGATCCTCGGGCGTCGCGCCGGGCATCGAAGCGCCGCGAATCATGTTCATGGCACTCACGGCCAGCAGGGCGGGCCCGACGCCATGGCCGCAGACATCCAGCAGGTAGATCGCGAGGCGCTCGTCATCGATCCAGTGATAGCCGAAGCAATCGCCCCCGAGAGATTCCGAGGGAATGAAGCGCCACTGCGTGGAGATTGGTCCTTCGAGGGGCGCGGGCAGAAGGCTCTGCACATACTCCGCCGCGCGGCGAACCTCCTCCATGAGCATCGCCCGGCTCTCATCGAGCGCCTTGTAGGCGGCGTTGCGTTCGAGCTGCGCGATGTAGCCGCGCGAGTGGTAGCGCAGGCGCGCGAGGACCTCGAGGGCATCGGGGAGCTTCACGAGATAGTCATTGGCGCCGCGAGCGAAGGCATCCGCCTTGGTCGCGGCCTCCTCCTTTGAACTCAGGACGACGAGTGGAATCTCTCGCGTCTCCTCCCGCTCGCGATAGGCCTTGACCAGATCGAGGCCGTCGACCTCGGGCATCACGAGGTCCTGGAGGATGACCGTCGGGCGAATGGCGATCGCCCGATCGATCGCCTGATGCGGGTCGCGGCAGTACTCGAACTCGAAGTCCGGCTGCGCACTCAGCATCCGACGGACGGCCTCGCCGATGATGGGCTGGTCGTCGACGAGCAGGACTCGACATCGTGCGGTTTCGTTGGGCACGGGCATGATTCCTCAGGAGGTCTCTCGGCGGTTCGTGGCGCAGCGCATGAGTTCGGCGCCGATCGCCTGGATGGGAAGGATGAGCGACGCCGCCTCGATCCGGACCGCGGCGCCAGGCATGCCCCAGACGACGCTCGTCGCGCGATCCTGGGCGATGGTCTGCCAGCCGGCGCGACGGAGCGCGAGCAGACCGTCAGCGCCATCGCGTCCCATGCCGGTCAGGAGCACGGCGACGAAGGGGTTGACTCGACTTTCAACGGCACTCAGGAAGAGTTCATCGACGGAGGGGCGATGGACGCTCCCAGCGGGTTCGAGCGAGTGTTCGAAGCGACCCCGAAGACCGAGGCGCAGGTGGGCATTCCCCGCGGCGATGCTCAGCACACTCGGCCGGGGCATACTGCCGCTGTGCGCGACTTCGACCACGCGGCCCGTTTCGCGTCCGAGCCACTGGACGAGACCGGGAACAAACGCCGCGTCGAGATGCTGCACGGCGACGATCGCGAAGGGAAAGTCGCGTGGAAGGTCGGAAATCACTTCGGCGAGTGCCTGCGGTCCACCGGTCGAGGAGCCGAGAAGGGCAATGGGCACGCCCGAATCGAAGCCGCGAGGCGGCGGGTCGGGGCGGGGCGGCGCCGCCTGGGGATGCGCGCGCGTCGGTGCCCGCTCGTCAGGCCCCTTCAGGCGACGGACCTGCTCGATCTTCTTCGCGAGCATCGCGCGGGCTGCGGCCCAGCCCGGGCCAATCGATGGCGTCTCCGTCGCATCGAGCGCACCGGCGGAGAGCGCTTCGTAGACGCGGCCCGCATTGCCTCCGATACTCGCCGTGACCACGACGATCGCGCAGGGGCTCTCCTTCATGATGCGCCGCGTCGCTTCGGCGCCGTCGAGCACCGGCATCACCATGTCCATGAGGATGAGGTCTGGGCGATCGCGCTTCGCCTTCTCGACGGCCTCGGCACCGTCGATGGCCGTCCACGCGATCCGCACATCGGGCAGTTCCAGGAGCAGGCGCCGCAGCGTCTCGGTCGCCAGCGCGAGATCATTGACGATCGCCACTCTCATGCCTGCGGTGCTCCCGCGAGTCGAGCCACGGTCTGGGCGAAGCGATCATCCTGGAAGGAGCCCTTGGTGAGATAGGCGTTGGCCCCTGCATCGAGACCGGCCTGCCGATCCTCCTCGCGATCCTTGTAACTCACGATGGCGATCGGCAGGGAGGCGAATCGCGGGTCGCGTCGGGCCAGGCGCACGAGCTCGATGCCATTCATGCGTGGCATGTCGACATCGGTGATGAGCAGATCGAAACTTCCGCGGCGAAGCAGGTTCCATCCGTCAGCACCATCGACCGCAGTCTCGACCTCGTAGCCGAGGCGCTGGAGAAGCTGACGCTCCACTTCCCGCACGGTGATCGAGTCGTCGACCACGAGAATGCGCCGCCGACGCCGAATGTCCGGAGATGCCTTCTCCTTGACGCCGAGCCGATCACCGCGATCCTCTTCGAGCGCCCGCCTTACGCTTGCGAGCAGATCTTCCACATCGAGAATGATCGTGACGGATCCATCGTCGAGGTGAGCGGCTGCCGAGACATGGGGGACACGGCCAAGGCGCGGGTCGAGCGAGCGCACGACAAGATCCTGTTCGCCGAGGAAGCGATCGACGATGAGGCCGTAGCGCTCCGATCCATCCTCGAGAAGAATGACGCTCGAGTGAGACGACGGCACCTCGGTGTGGGGAAGATCGAGCACGCGCGAAGCCTGAATGAGCCCGATGGAGCGCCCGTCGAGTTCGAACTGCATCCGCCCCTCGACAGGCTGAAGGCGCTCCGCGGAGACTCGGACGATTCGATCGAGCCGCGCAAGCGGCAGTGCATAGGGCTCCCCGGCGATCTCGACGAGCGCCGCCCGGATGACCGAGAGCGTGATCGGCAGTCGAAGGGTGAAGACGGTCCCTTCTCCCGGCTCACTGCGGACGGAAATCGTGCCGCTCGCCGCCTGCACCATGCGCTGCACCACATCGAGCCCCACGCCTCGGCCTGAGACATCGCTGACGGTGGAAGCCGTGGTGAAGCCGGGAAGGAAGAGGAAGTCATGGATCTCGGTGCGCGACAGTGACTCGGACATGTCTGGGCTGATGAGCCCACGCTCGATCGCGCGGCGCCGCACTGCGCCCGGATCGATTCCGCGACCGTCATCGCGAATCTCAACAATCAACTGGCTCGCCTGATGTCGCGCCTCGAGCTCGATCCGCGCGGGGATCGCCTTGCCTGAGGCCGTGCGCTCGGCCGGAGATTCGATGCCATGATCGACGGCATTCCGGAGCATGTGAGTCACCGGTGACTCGAGCTTCGCGAGAATGTCCCGATCCACCGGGGTCGATCCACCGATCAGTTCGAGGGTGACCTCCTTGCCGAGTTGCCTGGCAAGGTCACGCACCAGTCGCGCATGCCCCGAGGTGATCTCCGAGAAGGGCCTCATTCGGCTTGCCAGCACCTCGTGATAGAGGGCGGTGGCCGCCTCTTCGCCGCGATGGAAGACACCGTCGAGGGAGGCCGTGTGCCGACGGAGCAGCCGTTCGAGATCCTCGACTCTCGCGGTGAGCTCCGCGAGGCGCGGATCCTCGGTGGCATGCCGAACCTGAAGCGTGGTGCGACGGAGCTCCTGGATCTGCTCCTTCAACTGCGCCAAGTCCGCGCGAAGGAGCGGCGCTCGACGCGCTTCGACCATGCTTTCGCCGGCCAGTCGCATCATGCGATCGAGGTGATCCGCAGCCACACGGACCACGCGACTCTCGCTCTCTGCGGCCTTTGGCGCCGCAGCGTCAATGGTGGCCGTGCCTCCGCTCACGAGCGCGCCGACGCCGCCTGCCCCCGGTGCCGCCGACGCGGCCGGCGCAAGGGCTGGTGTCGTCGGGGAGGAGCGAGGTGGCGCTGGTGTGTTCGTCTCCTGCGGGCCGGGCGAGCCGGCTGGCGATGCTGCGCGAGGCGCCGAAGGATCCGCGATCGGCGTCACCATCGGCGCTCCGCTGGCCTCCACCTGCGGCAAAGCGGACGCTTCGCTCCTCGCCAAAGGGCGAACTTCATCCGCCGGTGCCGGTGCCGCCAGTTCGGTCAGGAGCGCGTTGAGATCACCGGCATTTCGCTCGCCCCACTGCGCTGCATCGATCTCGCTGCCCACAGCAAGCGCTGCCAGGAGATCGGTCGCCCTGAGCAGTTGATCGATCCGACCTCGATGGATCGGCTCCGTACCGGCTCGGTAGCGGTCAAAGACATCTTCAACCTCGTGCGCGAAGCTGACTGCGGCGTCGAGGCCCATCACGCGTGCGGCGCCCTTGATCGAGTGGGCGGCGCGCATCAGCCCTGCCGCACGCTCCTTCGAGAGTCCGTCGCGCTCGATCGAGAGCAGGCCGTCGGAGAGGGCGCGGCAGTGCTCCTCGACCTCACTGCGGAAGAGCTCGAAGAGGCTCGGAGCATCGTCACTCATGAGATCCCGTCCCGGAAGCGGTGGACCAACTTCGCAGGATCGAGCAGCGCCGCTCGCCGCGAACCCAGCGGAACAAGGGCCACCGTCGCCGCACCGCGCGCGTGCGAAAGGGTGGCGGGTGGAGGCGACCATCGCTCCCGCGCACAGCGATGGATGCCGAGGACGGCGTCGACTTCCATGAGCCACTGCTCCGAGCCGTGGCTGACCAGCAGCATCCGTCGGGTGGTCTCGGTCGCCGCGCCCTCCCATGGACCGAGGTCAAGCGCCGCTTCAAGGCTCGCCACCAGACGCAGATCACCGTGATCGCTCGCAACTCCGCGAAAGATCGGCCCCGGCCGATGAGGAACCTGGTGAATCGGAAGAGGTGCGAACGCTCGCACCACACTCGACGCAGGCAGCGCGAAGAGCTCTCCGTGCCTTGCGAAGAAGAGCAGCGTCTCTCCATCGGCCTGAGTCGGGAGAGCCGTGCGGGCGACGATCGCCGTGTTACTCGCAAGCTGGCTCTCAGAGAGCGGGCGCGAGAGCAACTCCTCGATCGGGAGCGAGTGCGGGGATGGCTTGGCCTCACTCATGAGGATGCTCACTCGGCGCGGTCACGCCACGAAGACGACCCTCGCGCAGGAGATCAAGTTGCATGGCCGCTTCCGCTCGATCAGGTTCAAGA
This sequence comes from Phycisphaeraceae bacterium, assembly GCA_019636735.1. Taxonomy (NCBI): domain Bacteria; kingdom Pseudomonadati; phylum Planctomycetota; class Phycisphaerae; order Phycisphaerales; family Phycisphaeraceae; species Phycisphaeraceae bacterium. Next base: position 311,809 of record JAHBWY010000003.1, on the reverse strand, counting down.
TAGACGGCGGCTCTCAGGTGTCGCTCGGCCTCCTCAGTTTCGCCTTCGGCGAGAAGGAGCGTGCCGAGGAGTTCGAGCAACTCGGCGCTTCGTTCTCCAGCATCGTGCCGCCGCCGCGCTGCCTCGAGCGCCGGGACCACCTGCCCGGAGTCGGCCATTTCGCGAATGTGCTCGATCGAAGGGGGTTCGTTGACACCCCTCGACTCCAGCGGCGCCGCGCGCGCTGGCTTCGTCGACGGCGGCGGTGGTGAGGCGGCGGAACGCGAGCCTCCGGCGTGCTGATCCAACCGACCCGCCCGCGACTGAGTGTCCGACGCCTTCGAGCGCGGTGCAGTCGTGATGTCGTGCACCTCGGCGACGCTTGAAGGGGCAAGAAAGGCGAACGCCTTGCTCGCGCCCTTGCGCCATGGAAGTTCCAGCGCCGAAGGTTGCTCCGCATGGCCGAGATACAGCCAGCCTCCGGGCTTCAGGAGCCGCGCGATGAGCTGGCCGAGGGTCCGCCGCTCCGTCGGGCTCATGTAGATGAGGATGTTTCGACAGAAGACCACATCGAATGCGCCGAGGTCATCGGCAAGCCGCGGGTTGAGCAGGTCGGCCTCGACGAAATCGATCTGCGACAGGATCGATGGCGGAACCACCACCGCGCCTTCGTCGATCGTCCAGACTGTCGGCGCCCACGACGGTCGTTCGGAGCGCACCACAAATGGACGCAGGCGTCCGCTGCGAGCCATGGCCAGCAACTCTCTCGATCGGTCAACGGCGACCACGCGGACGGGACGGATGCCATCGAGGGCCGCAACGATGGAGCATGGCTCGGCACCGGAAGCGCAGCCGAGGCTCGCCACGCGCCACGGGCCAGCCTTCGGCGACGAACGCGCCACCTGCCGCAGATGTTCAAAGGAGTCGGGGTAGCGAAAGAACCATGTCTCGCCCGGGATCTCCACCGTCCGCTCGTCACTCGATCGACGGGCAGCCTTGTCGTCACTACTCACGACTGTTGCTCCAGAGCTCGAGCGTCGGGCCGGGAGATCGAGCGATCGACGGCTGGGGCGTCAAGAAGGGGTGTGGACCGAAGCAGATGCTCGGGATCGATGAGCGGAATGGTCTCGCCGTTGACCCGACCCACGGCGCTGATCGGCAGAGGCTCCGCAGTGACCCGGCCCGCGCGCCACGCGCCAGTCTCGACATTGATTGTCGTGCGCTCGAGGACAAGATCGCAGAGCAGTCCGAACATCCGCGCTTCAGGTTGGCCTCCCGTCGGCATCACCAGACGGAGAATGATGATCCGCGAGCCGAGGATGGAGGCTGCGGGCTCACCGTGGATCAGCCTGCATCCGTCAATGACCGGAAGCAGCGAGCCGCGATGATCGATAAGTCCGACCACGAAGTCGGGGGCGCCGGGAATCGGGCTGCACTTCGTTCTTGCCACGATCTCCTCCACCCGCGCAGAGGGAAGTGCGTAGCGGCGGCCGGCGAGGACCACGATCAGCACTTCCATGCGGGCATCGTACGGCGTCGTCGTTCTCGGGATCGACCGCATCCGATCCCATCAGCACCGAAAGCGGCTTGCGGCCGCCGCCATCTCGCTTCCTCGGCGCTGGAAGTCAACGAGGAGTCCATCCACTGACTCGAAGAAGTCGAGGGCATTGGTGGCGTTCTCCGCCGTCGTCCCGAGCAGGCGGGAGATGGCTTCCGCCGCTTCGCGCTGGCGGACGCTTGCATCGGCAATGGCCGCGATCCGCGGTGCCAGTTCTTCGATCCCACGGATGGTCGATTGCAGGAGCTCGCTGCCATGCTGCGTGCGATCAGCGCCTCGCCCGAGGACCTCAACGAGCTCGTTGACGGAGCGGACTCCTTCGTCGACGGCCGCATGCATGCGCTGCACATTCGCCTCGATCTGAAGGGCGCTCGCCGCCGCCTGCTCGGCCAGTCGGCGAATCTCACCGGCCACGACCATGAAGCCGCGCCCCGACTCACCGGCCTTGGCCGCCTCGATCTCGGCGTTCAGGCTGAGGAGATTGCTGCGATCGGCCACCGACACCATGGCTTCGAGAAGTCCATCGACGGCGCGGGCGCGATCACGAAGCGATTCGAGCTGGGCCGCCAGTGAGGTGCTCGACTCACGGATCTGCATGACACCGGCCGCAATGTTCCGAAGATTCTCGATCCCCTCTGTCCCGGTCGCGATGACGGTGCCAGCCATCGATCGCAGGTCGCTCGCCGCGTCGGCCAGTGTTCGTGCGGTCGTCGCAATCTCACCCGCGCGTCCCGCCGCCTCGACGGCGTTGCTCGCCGCTTCGCGGGCGCGATCGGCTTCGTGGGTGGTCCGATCGTGAAGCGTCGTGCAGGAGGCATTCGCGCAGACGCTCGCCTCCTGAATGCGGGCGACGATCGAGCGAAGCGCTTGGCGCAGCGAATCGAGGCTCACTGCAACGGCTTCGGTCTCGCGCGCTCCGCCGTAGGTGAGGGCTGACTCGGCGAGGTCGCCGTCGGCCATCGCGCCCGCGCGAGCACGCAGCAGTTCGAGCGGGCGTGTCACCCGGCCGGCGAGAATCCAGCCTGCAAGCAGGGCGACCACAGCCGCGCCAAGAAGGGCGACCCCACCTGAAATGGCGAGCGAGCGATCGAGTTCTCGAATGCTCTCAAGAGGAATATCAACTCCTGCAACAGCCACCATGCGGCCATCCGGCCCCAGAATCGGCGCGGTGCCCGTGAGCGCTGTTCCCCATTGATCGCGGGAGTAGGTGGCGCCCGCGGCGAGGGCTGTCTGGAACATCCTCGAGTCGAGCGAGCCTTCGACCGCATCACCGGGGAGGCTCTTGTCAGGTCCATCTTCTTCGGCGTCCACCATGAACGCGGCGCCTGAAGGAGTGCGGGGATCGGGCACCATCGTGTAGACGAATCGCACCGGCACTCCTGCGCTCCGCCACTGGTCACGCAGTCGACGGAGTTCCCTCTCGATCACTCGATAGTCATCGGAGTCGGAAGTCGCACGGGCCGTCGCGCGCTCGTGCGTCTCGGCGTTCACCATCGACGCCGCGCCGATCGCAAGACCACGCACCTGCGCCTTCAGCGTGCTCTCAAGCAGCTCTCGGGAGGTGCGATAGCTGAGCCACGCCACGACCGCAGCGCAGGTCACGGCCACCGAGGCCACGAGGACGAGCACTTGAGTTCGGTAGCGCACCGGCATGATGCTAACGACGCCTGCGCCACTGCGCGAGAGTCGCTCAATAGGTCAGCGATGGGTCCGGAGGGGATCGAACCCTCACGCCCCTTGCGGGGCCGCGGCTTTTAAGGCCGCTGCGTCTGCCAGTTCCGCCACGGACCCCGGGACACGCAATGCGGTGCGAGCAAGGTCATGCTCACGATCGCACGACCGGATTGTGCCATCCGCCCGGGGGAAGAAGAAGATCCTGGGCAGCGTCCGGGCCCCAGGTCCCCTGGTCATATCGATGGACAGGCACGGCGTCACCCAGGATGGGGTCGACGATCCGCCACCCTTCCTCGACGACATCCTGGCGCGCAAAGAGCGTTCCATCGCCGTGGAGCGCATCGCCGATCAGTCGCTCGTAGGGAGTCATCTCGTCGGGCTGCTGGTCGACCACCATGAGTTCCATCGGCTCACCGATCATGCGCTCACCCGCGGACTTCACCTCCAGATTGATACCGATCTCGATCGAGGGATTGAAGCGGAAGCGCACGAAGTTGTGGTGGGCGCGGGGCGCGTGGGGGAAGACGACCGCGGGCGGGCGATGGAACTCGACCCGAACCTCCGTGGCGGTGACGGGCATGTGCTTGCCGGCCCTGATGAAAATGGGCACGCCCTCCCAGCGCCAGTTGTCAATCCAGATGCGCACCGCCGCCCATGTCTCGACATTGGAGCTTGGCGAGACGCCCGGTTCCTTGCGATAGCCCTCGAATTGCCCTCGCACGATGTCGTTTGCGGAGACGGTGCGGATTGAGCGGAAGAGCTCGACCTGGGCATCACGAGTGCGCTCCACCTCAGGCCAGTAGGGGGGTTCCATGCAGAGGAAGCCAACCACCTGCATGAGGTGGTTCTCGATGACATCCCTGAGGCAGCCGGTCTGGTCATAGAACGCACCGCGACCCTCGACTCCGAAGGCTTCGGCCATCGTGATCTGGATCTGCCGGACATGCGTGCGATTCCAGATCGGCTCGAGCATGGCATTCGAGAAGCGCGTGAAGAGAATGTTCTGTGTCGCTTCCTTGCCCAGATAGTGATCGATTCGGAAGACACTCGACTCGTCAAAGACTTCGTGCAGCGATCGATTGAGCGCGCGGGCGCTCTGAAGATCGCGGCCGAAGGGCTTCTCGACGACAACCCTTGCGCCGCGAGTGCAGCCCGAACTCTTCAGCGCTTGACCGACCGGACCGAAGAGTGACGGTGGAATGGCGAGGTAGTGCAACGGCCGCTTCGACTCGCCCAGCGCCTCGCGCAGTGCGGCGAAGGTCTTCGGATCGCCGTAATCGCCGTCGACATAGCGGAAGCGCTCGGCGAAACGAGCGAACGCCTTCTCATCGACGCCGCGACCGAACTTCGTGATTCCATCCCGGGCTCGCTCGATGACCTGCTCGCGGCTCATGCCGCTCTTGGCAATTCCGACCACCGGCGCATCGAGGACGCCGCGACGCACGAGCGCCTGGATCGTGTCAAAGAGCTTCTTGTGGGCGAGGTCGCCGGTGGCACCAAAGAGGACCATCGCATCGGAGGAGCGATCACTCGCCGACGCCGTCGCGGAGCCCTTTGTTCCAGCCGCGGCCGCAGTGGTGGAAGAGGCGCCCATGGTCAGGCCTTCTTCTCGACATGGCCGCCGAACTCATACCGCATGGCGGAACAGAGCTTGTCGGCGAGCAACGCCGCACCGCGGCTTGAGAAGCGCTCATAGAGCGCCGCCGTCAGCACATGAGCGGGGACGCCGACATCGACGGCCGCTTCGACGGTCCAGCGCCCCTCGCCGGAGTCGCTCACCCGGCCTGAGAATCGCTCGAGCTTCGGATCGCCCGCGAGGGCCTGCGCCGTCAGATCGAGCAGCCAACTCGAGATCACGCTGCCTCGCCGCCAGACCTCGGCGACATCGGCGAGGTCGATTTCGTATTGGAAGGCCTCGGGCTCCCGGAGCGGTGTCGTCTCCGCGTCCTGCTCCCGCGTGTGCAGTCCTGCGTTCGCGTGGGCCAGAATGTTCAAACCCTCGGCGTAAGCCGCCATGATTCCGTACTCGATGCCATTGTGGACCATCTTGACGAAGTGCCCGGCGCCGTTGGGACCGCAGTGGAGATAGCCCTGCTCCGCGGTGCCGCCCCGCGACTCTCGACCGGGTGTCCGTGCGATCGAGCCCACACCGGGGGCGAGAGTTCGGAAGATCGGGTCGAGTCTGGCGACCGCCTCCTTCTCGCCGCCGATCATCAGGCAGTAGCCGCGTTCAAGCCCCCAGACGCCGCCGGAGGTTCCGCAGTCGACATAGTGGATTCCGCGGGAGGCCAGGTGCTTCGCGCGGCGGATGTCATCCTTGTAGTAACTGTTGCCGCCATCGATGATCGTGTCATCGCGACTGAGCAGGGGGGCGAGTTGATCGATCGTCGAGTCGACGAACGCTGCAGGAATCATCAGCCAGACATTGCGCGGCGGGGTCAATGCCTTCACCAGCGCCTCGAGGGTGGGAACCCCCGTGGCGCCCTTCCCGGCGACCGCCTTCACATTGTCCTGGGCGACATCCCAGACGACGCAGGAGTGGCCAGCCTTCATGAGGCGCACCGTCATGTTGGCGCCCATCCGCCCGAGACCGATCATGCCGAGTTGCATTCCGCGCTCCTTTGCGAGAGTTCGGTGGAGTATAAGAATGTCTCGTCGGCGAAGCGCAAGGCTTCGGCGTGAACGCGATGAGCATCATCCTCGGAGGACTCGGAGCATGAATCGTGAGACGCGAAGGTCGGCCACTCGGAGTGGTGCATGGGCATCGGCGATCGCGACAGCGCTCGTGGGCTCGGTCGCGCTCTCACCACTTGCTTCGGCCGGTGAAGCGGTGGTGGAGCGCGGCGATCTGACGATTCGTTTCGATCGGAAGGCTCGCGTTGAGGCACCGTGGAAGCGTCCCGTGCGCTTCGAGCCCGAGGTCTTTCAGGGGCGGCTCCAGTTGGCCTCTCCCGCTCGGGCCCCGGGCGAGGTGAAGGCCGGGGATCTGCTCGTCGAGCTGGTCGGCCGCGAGTTCGAAGATCAGTTCGAGGATGCCCAGACGCTGGCCGCCGAGGCGGAGCGACGCCTCGAAGTGCAGCGGCAGGAGCGACGCATCGCGATTGAACAGTCGCGCCTTGCCGTTGACCGGGCGGAGTTCGCAGCCGCCGTGGCGCAGCGAACCCTCGAGATCTTCCAATCCCACGAGTCGGCGAAGCAGCTCGAGCAGCGCGCGATCAGCTTCCAGTGGCAGCAGGACGCCCTCAAGGATGAGCGTCAGGAACTCGCCCAGCTCGAGAAGATGTATCAGGGGACGAGCCTCGCCGAGGAGACAAAGGACATCGTGCTCGAGCGAGCGCGCCGGGCGCTGGCTCGTACCGAGCGCCAGTCGCAGTTCTGGGAGCAGGACTACCGCAACTTCGTCGAGATTCAGCATCCTCAGGAGGCGAAGCGCGTCGAAGAAGCCGCCCGCTTTTCCGCATTCGACCTTGAGGTGGCGCGGGTCAACGCGCGCCTCTCCGGCGTCCGGGCTGAACTCGACCTCGCCGCTGCCGAGCGCGGGGTTCGTGATGCCCGTCGGCGGGCCGATCGACTCGAGCGTGATCGCGAGAGGCTTTCGCTCCGCGCACCCGTGGATGGCTACTGGATTCCGCAGGTTCGAGAAGAGGGTGACTCGGCCCAGCCATGGCAGAACCTGGGTGAAGTGGTCGCCATCGGATCGCAGCGACTTCGCGGAACGCTCGACCCGACCGCGGTTCGAGTGATCGGCTCGCTCCCGGCATCGGAGCGTCGAGTCACCGTGCGCTTTCCCTCGAGGCCGGAATTGAGCGGCCGGGCGCTCATCACCGAACTGGTCTTCGTCGGATCGCCCGAGGGTGACTCGACCGCGTTCCCATTCGTGGCCACGATCGAATCGATCGAGGGATCGCTCATCGGCGACGCTGCTGCCGCCCTGGTCGAGACGGGAATCGAAGCCCTGGTGCTTGGCGAGCGGACTTGGAGCGGCGTGCTCCTCGTTCCTGAGAAGGCCGTGCGTGGCGCCCCGGCCCGACCCATGGTGACGCGCCTCGTCGGCGAGGAGCGTCAGGATGTGCCCGTTCGAATCGGTCCCACGGTCGACGGCAAGACGGTCGTCGTGGAAGGGCTTTCTGAAGGCGATCGAGTGGTGACACCCGATGGTTGAGCGAGCGCCCTTCGCCCACGATCGGCGTCCGAACCCGTCGGGCGCGGTGGCCTTCCTGCGCCGGTGGGCGTGGCTGTTGCTCGTTCCACTGGCAGGGCTCGCCGGGTGCAGAGCGACTTCGGCATTTCAACCACCGTCGGAACCCGCTGCTCTGACGGGTGCGGGCGCGCCATTGAGGCCGATCCGGACTCTTGCGGACGCCCGGGCCGATGGCGTCCGCTGGCTCATCGAGAACCAGAACCCCGATGGCTCCTTCGGTACCTTCGCGAGTGCCCGTCCGGTCGAGATCTATCTCGACAACCTCTCGAGTCACCGCGCGTTCCATGTCGCCACGAGCGCGCTCGCCACATGGTCGCTGGTGGAACCGGCGCGCGACGATCCGAAAGCCGCCGCAGCCCTTGATCGCGCGCTCGACTGGATCATCGCCGCACCGCCCACCGGGCGTGCGACGGGCAGCACCTTTTACGACACCTGGGCCCACACCTATCTGCTCGACCTCGCGGCGGCGGTGCTCGCCGACCCGCGGCTCGAGTCGCGCCACGAAGCCATGCGGGCGCTCGCTGAGCGAGAGGTTCTCCTTTCGCGCGAACGGCAATCGAGTAACGGCGGCTGGGGCTACTACGACTTCGGCGAGGCGCTCGTCCATCCAAGCGGCCATCTCAGCACCAGTTTCAACACGGCGGCCATGATTCTTGCGCTGCGGGCAGTCGAGCGACAGGGCGTCGAGGTTCCCGCCGAAATGATCCGTGACGGCATGATCTGCCTTCGCCGCATGCAGCAGCCCGATGGTGCGTGGGCCTACGGCATCTATCTCCAGTATGTGCCGCGCATGGTGGCCAATCAGCCTCGCGGAGCGAGCGGCCGGCTCCAGGTCTGCAACCTGGCGATGTACATCGAAGATGCGGGCACCAACCAGTCTGATCTCGCCGCAGGCCTTCAACTCCTTCGGGATCACCATCACTACATCGCGATCGCGCGGGGTCGTGTCTGGCCACACGAAGCCTGGTACGCAAACAGTGGCTACTACTACTTCTTCGGTCATTTCTACGCGGCGCTCGTGGCGGTGGCGCTCGACGAAGGCTCGACTCGACGCGAACTGGCCGAGTGGCTCGCGGGGGTGCTCATCGCCGACCAGAACAGCGACGGCTCGTGGTTCGACTTTCCGCTCTATGGCTATGGCCACGCCTACGCAACCGGCTATGCGATGCTCTCGCTCAACGCCCTTCGGCCGCTGATCGACGAGTCGCGGCCATTGGCAGAAGCACGGCCATGACCCAGCGAGCGAACTCATCCTTGGGGAGAGGACCGGCGCGGGGCGGCGATTCGCGGCGACCATCCGCGAGGTAGATGCACCCGGTCACGGTGGGGGAACCCATTGCGCTCAGTTCGTTGGCGACGATGGCGTCGCACTTCTTGCGGTCGAGCTTGGACCGCGCGGAGTGTTCGAGCTCCTGGGGATCTTCGAGAGCGAAGCCAACAATGAACTGATCCGGCCGTCGGCGGGCTGCGGCCGAGGCCAGAAGGTCTTCTGTGGGCAGGAGTTCGAGCGTCAGCCGCGAATCGCCTCGTCGGATCTTCCCGGGATGATCGGTCGCCGGACGGAAGTCCGCGACAGCGGCAGCCATGATCAGGCAATCGTGGCCGGGCATTGCATCGGCGAGCATCCGGAAGAGATCCTCGCTCGACTCGAATCGGATTGCATTTCGCCACCTTGCTCCGGGGTCCCGACCAGTGGGGCCAAGGAGCAGGGTGACCTCGGCTCCCGCCTCGCATGCGGCATCCGCGAGGGCCTCACCCATCCTGCCGCTCGAGCGATTGGCCAGATACCGGACGGCATCGATCCGTTCATGGGTGGGTCCGGCGGTGATCAGCACTCGGAGGGGAGTCGAGTTCATGCCAAGGTCGCGTGTTGCGGGATCCGTGGGCCGTACTCATACTACGGATCCTCCCGAACTCGGTCGGTGGCCGCGCTCCGTCGGGAGACCCGAGCCTTCCGAGGTTCGAAGCCGTCGTCCGTCGCCCGAACAGACCTACCCTCCCGGAACGCCTGTGGCCCGCAAGCTCCGACAGAAACTCGGCGAGATCCTCGTCGCCAACAAGTTGATCTCGCAGAAGCAGCTCGACGAAGCTGTGGCGGCGACGCGCGGCACGGGCCGACGCCTCGGTGAAGCCCTGATTGAGATGAAGGCCTGTTCCGACGAGGACCTCGCCAGGGCGCTTGGTCTCCAGTTCGGCATGGAGTTCCTCAATCTCGATCGCGCCGAAGACTCCAACCGCGTCGATCTGAAGCTCCTTCCCGACGACATCATCAAGAAGTACCTCGTCCTTCCGCTCGCCAAGACCAACGGCCGGCTGAAGCTCCTCATTCACGATCCGATGGATCTTGAAGCGCTCGATGTCCTGCGCTTCAGGCTCAACAGCGAGATCGACACGGCCATTGCGAGCAAGCGGCAGATCAAATCCTTCATCGACGGGGGCAAGTCGGAGAAGCCGCTCTTCGCGGACAAGAGTCTCGTCACCGACTCGGTGGATGTCACCGTCGATCGCTCCGTCGACACCTCGATTGACAGCTCGATCGATGTTGATGCCAAGGACGACGCGCCCATTGTTCGCCTCTGCAATCGCATCATCGTGGAAGCGGTGCGGGGCCGGGCGAGCGATATCCACATCGAGCCGATGGCCGATCGCGTCCTGCTCCGCTATCGCATCGACGGCGTCTGCCACATTCGCGACAATCTCCCCAAGCGCATGCAGGGGGCTCTTCTCGCGCGTTTGAAGCTGATGGCCGGAGTGAACATCGCCGAGCGTCGCGTTCCGCAGGATGGCCGCATCAAGCTGCCGATCGAGGGCAACCAGGTCGACTTCCGCGTCAGCACCTGCCCCGCGTATCACGGCGAGAGCGTCGTGCTTCGAATTCTTCGACCGGACTCCGTCCGCATCGGCCTGGTCAACCTCGGGTTCGAGCAGGACAACCTCGACATCTTCAATCGCATCATCCGTCGCCCGAACGGCATCTTCCTGGTCACCGGACCGACGGGAAGCGGCAAGACGACCACGCTGTACTCGGCGCTCGATGTGCTGAACCGCCCGGACAAGAAGATCATTACTGCCGAAGATCCGGTCGAGTACAGCTTCACCGGCATCAATCAGGTGCAGGTGCGCGACGCCATTGGCCTGACCTTCCCGGCGATCCTCAAGTCGATGTTGCGTCAGGCGCCGAACATCATCCTGGTCGGCGAGATCCGAGATCGCGAAGTGGCGGACATTGCCATTCAGGCGGCGCTCACGGGCCACCTCGTCTTCAGCACGCTGCATACCAACGATGCCCCGAGCGCCATCACCCGACTCATCGACATGGGCGTGAAGCCCTTCCTGGTGGCGAGCTCCATTCAGGCGGTCATGGCGCAGCGCCTCATCCGTGTTCTCTGCCCGAAGTGCAAGGCCCCGGAGACGAATGCCGACCGCAAGCTGATGAGGCTGGTGAACATCTCCCCCGATGAGGCCGGCAGCGGGCGGATCATGAAGGCCGTCGGCTGTGCGAACTGCGGAGGTACGGGGTTCCGCGGTCGAAAGGCGATCTTCGAGCTGATGGTGATGAACTCGGAGATCCGCCAACTCGCCTTCGAGCGATCGACCATCGGCAAGCTTCGACAGGCGGCCATTCGCAACGGCATGCGCAGCCTTTTGGGCGACGGCCGAATCAAGATTCTCAATGGCGTGACCACCATGGAAGAGATCGCCAACTTCGCCCAGGTGGAAGGCTTCAACCCGAACGAAATCGTCCAGGAGTGATCGTCCGTGAGCAGTATTCAGATCGATCGTCTGCTTGATGTGGTGGTGCGGCAGGATGCGTCCGACCTGCACATCTCGGTTGGCCGACCGCCGACGATCCGTCTGAACGGACGGCTTCGCAACCTGGCGACCAAGGTGCTGGAGCCCGATGACACGGTCGCGCTGATGAAGAGCATCACGCCGGAGAAGCGCCAGCAGGAGCTTCAGGAACTCGGCGGCTGCGACTTCGGCTTCGCCTACGGTGATCAGGCCCGATTCCGTGTGTCCGTCTTTCGGCAGAAGGGCCACATCTCGATGGTCTTGCGACTCATCCCAAGTCGGCTGCTGACCTTCGAGCAGATCGGCCTCCCGGACATCTGCAAGGAACTTCTGCGCAGGCCCCGTGGCCTCTTTGTGGTGACCGGTCCCACCGGCTCGGGCAAGACGACTTCGCTGGCCACCAAGATCGACTATGTGAACATCAACCTCGAACGGCACATTGTGACCGTCGAGGACCCGATCGAGTACTACCACAGCCATAAGAAGTCGATCGTCAACCAGCGTGAGGTCGGAACCGATGTTCCGAGCTTCCCGGAAGCCCTCCGCCGAGTGCTCCGCTCCGACCCCGATGTGATCCTGGTCGGCGAAATGCGAGACCTCGAGAC